>JBJDYK010000171.1:0-4873 GCA_051867275.1 Faecousia sp. | reverse complement strand
TTCATAACATTCACGCGGGTTACATTCCAGCTGGCAACGGCTGCCCCTGTAAGAAAAACACCTAGAATCAGCCCTGCTTTGGCAATCGCCCTGCCGGAATAAGACCCCTCCAGCAGGAGGCCGACAATGCCGCCTGCCGCCGCCCCTACGACTGCCAATAGAGCCTGTTCACCAAATACCTGGCGGAATATCCTTCCCCGCTTTAGCCCCAGACACCGCATAACTGCGAATTCCCGAACCCGGCCACGGGTGGTCAGATATGCTGCCAAAAATCCAATGCCACCGCATAGTACAATCAGGATGGGCAGCAGCAGCCGCAGCATCGATAGATTGGAGCGCAACTCCGCCAAGGTACTCTGATAGGTTTCGTCCTGAATCAGCACACCGTAGCTTAAGCCGTCGTTTACATTGGACAAGGTTGGCTCTACAAAGACATCATAAATTGCTGCCTTACATTCCTCCAGTCTGGCATTGTCCAAAATGTCGAAGGAACAGCTTTCCACCCGAAACGCTTCTGAAATTCCATCCTGCTGTTGCATATAGAAGGGACACCAGATTACATTTCCGGCACTGCCGGAAACCGTGCCAACCACCTGAAGCTCCATAGGCACACCGTCCATGGTTATGGCGACATAGGGCTGGCCATCTGTCCCGGTCTGCGTTTCCAGTCCAGCGGGAATGATGCACACCCGGGCGTCTGTCTGAAAGGCATCTTCCGTCCAACCTTCCGCCATTGCAATATGAACACCCGCCACCGCCGCCAGTGCGCTGTCGGAATCAAAGCTTAAAATCCGCCGCAGGGTCATGTCCTTCGGCTGTTCCAGTGAGATAGAGGCTTTCGCCCGAACATTTTTCACGTATTCATCCAGGTAGCACCCCCGCTCGTGCCGCTGCCCCATCAGCATATCCACAAAAGCGGAAAACATCTGCAAGTTGTCACTGCCCAAGCCCTGAGGATCTGTAACCACGCAATGGACTTGCGTATTTCGTACCATATCCGTCATAGCAGACTCCTGCCGGGCGGTCAGATTTTGCAGAGCGGCAGAAGCAAATACGCCCAATGCCGCCACCGCAGAGAGAAGAAGGCTGGCTCCCCTGCGCCGAAACAATGCTGCCAGAGTTACCTGGCGGAGTGCCCATCCAGATTTCCTGCTCTTTCTCATAATCCCTTACCCCTGCTGCCAGACTGCATTGGATTGCGCTTTGCTACCAGCCATGCCCCGATGGCCGCTGCCAGAAGCAATACCGTCATCTGCGCGGCAACGCAAATCAGAAGTGCCTGCGGATGCAGCGCAACAGCTTCCGACAGCACCTGCGCCGTTACGACCCCATACAGTGCCGCGCCCAGTCCAGCCCCCAATATAACAGAGACCAAAATCAAGATTGCCAAGGCTTTACACTGATCCAACCACACAGCTTTTGCCCGGATGCCCAGCAGTCGCATTCCCCGGGCGACGGTTCCCATCCTTCTGAAGTTCAGGAACAGAAATAAAGCCGCAGCCAGCAGGAACGCACCGCACCCAATAAGAAGCAGACGCAGGGCATTGGAGAAAATCACTGACAGGGTATCAGCCAGCGCATTGTAGTCCTGATTAAAATACGCAAATACGCCCCCATAGCCCAGGGAGTCCATATATGCTTCAAATTCAGTTTCTCCACCATTTTTCAGAATAATGGAATACAGCAGAGGGTTTGTAATATCCTCGTACGCAGAAGCATTCGGGACGGACGCCTTGGGAATCAAAATCGTGTCCGCCTGAAAGCTGTGCAAGCCATAGGAGAACTCCGGCGCGGCATAAATCCCCACGATGGTATAGTCCTTTTGCACACCGATTCGATTATCCGGTTTACAGGGCGACTGAACCAAAACCGGTTCCATGTTCTCGCTGAGGGGGCTGATGGGATTGTCCCGATAGCCCAATTCTGCCTGATACAGCTCCAGATTGATTGTATCACCCACAGACAGATTGTTTTTCAGCGCATAGGCGGCACTGATCAGGCACACTTTCTCGCCGCCCACGTATTCCGCCACCTCAAAGCCGCGGCCTTCCAGAATGCTGGCTTCACCGGTATTGAACAGGAACAGACTGTTTAAGTCATCTGTTAAAATGACGCCCGCGCTTTCGTAATTGATTTGGCACATGGGAATGATTTCCTTCTGCCACACAGCCCCGGCGTCGCTATTCAAAAAATCCTGTAATTGTCCAGTATACTCAGCGTAAAAAGGAAGCGAGTCCTCTGTCAAACAGAGATAGACAGACTCTCCCTCCTTGATTTGCTCCCAGGAAAACAGCATATTTCCGCTACTACTATTATAGGACGTTCCACTGTCTCTGTTGCCGTCAATTGTAAAGCGATGTTTGCCTGGATAGGGGAAGTTCCACACCGCTTCCCCTTCCCCGGATTGAACGTTCTGTTCAGCATATGGGCCTTCATAAGTGCCAAAAAGCAGGTAGGTTTTGCCTGTTTCAAAGGGAAGCTGTCCATCCGCAGTGAACAAAGAGGATCCCAAAGTAATCTCAGCAGCCTCAGGCAGAACGTCATCATAGGCCGGCAATCTGCTAACCACTGTTTCCAGGGAAAAACTGGCATAGTAGCTTCGCTCTGACACCGTTTCGTAGCCTACAATTTCATTCTTTTCATTGAAAATGGCCTGTTCAATCGACGAATCCATTTCTGTGACAGAGGAACACCGCACTGCTATCACAGCCATAGAATTTCCGTATGTATCAAAATCAGCACTGCCATAATGATTCCGTTCATAGGCAGACAGGGAATCGCACCCGGACACATGAGCCGTCAAAAACCCCCGGCGATCATCTGCCAACAGCCCCGGATAGTTCCGCTCGGTCTGTTGGGTCAAAGGTGTCAGTTGCCCTTCTTCGTACAGCAGACCGGTCCAATACATATCTCCACGGGGAACCGCAATGGTGGTATATTGCCCATCTACTTGCATTAACTGTGCTCTCGCTCCGCTCCAGGCTGCAAAGCCAATGGCGCAAAAGGCGATTGCAGCAGCCAGCAGCAGTGCCAACAGTGCGGTAAACACCGGCGTATGCTGTAGCTGTTTTCTGAACAGGTTCATAAAACGTCCCTCCCCAATATATATCTATCTGCCTCATGGCGTGAGCCATGAGGCAGATGTGTGGTAATCAGCAACATACAAAAATCCTATGCAGGAAGGTACTGGCAAGTTCCTCCGTGCGGCCCACCGGGACAGACTCTTGTTGTCGTTGGCATAGAATGTCCACACCGATAGCATTCATTCAGCCAAGTTTGGGTGGTGCCGTTGCAGGACGCTGAGTATACAACAATGTAGTGCGTATCATTTGCAACATAATAGTACCTGACGAATTCGGTCGTTCCACATTTGGTACACGTTCTTGTCTCTTTCCAGTAGGACTTGCAAGTATCTGCGGAGACATATACGCCACCGTGGCGGACAATGGTACTCTTGTTCTGCCATGTATGGGATGTGCAAGAGCTCAAGGGAGACGCACCTTCGCCTATGGTGTTACCATCGCAGACAACAGTTGCCTCACAATCGTGATCATGAGTTTCCGCAGCAAAGGCAGGAATGCTAAAAGAGAACAACAGTGCAAGGGTTAAAAACAAGGCGGTAGATTTTCGTACTGATTGTGCTATAGTATCCTCCGTTCTTGGTAAGCACTGATTACTTTTGACCCAGTCGCAATCAATATGCGGCTGCCAGGAATTACTCCCTGTAGAATGATAGCATCACGGTACCTGTATTGCAATCATTAGTCACTTACTATAATAAATGATGGCCATTCATTTATTATCAAGATAACAAGATTATAGCTTGAAATATATAATTTGTCAAGTATAATTTGAGTCAGCAATAAATATAACAACTGGGCAGAGGACGGTTTCTCACGGTTCCGTGTCTCAAGGCCAGGACAGCGACCTGTCCCCCGTCCTACGGATGGAACCGGCACTGGTGTGTACCGTCTGGAGCATCTGTCCTATGGCCGCTATACCGTCCGGGAAACCAAGGCTCCGGAGGGATATGAACTGAGTGATACCGTCTTCGATGTGGATATTACAGAAGAGAAGACCTATGTGGTGGAGGCAGAGGGCTTCCAGGGCGTTCCGAACCGGCAGCAGGTCGGTTCCATCCGGATTAAGAAGGTTGACCCCGAGGGCAATCCTTTGGCCGGTGCCTCGTTTCTGCTGGAATACAGCGGAGACGGGAAAGGCTGGAACCCAGTGAACTTCCGGGAGAAAGACTCCGTTCCAACTGTTGGTGGCTGTACCTCTGGGGAACTGACGGACGGCGTTCTCACAACAAGCGAGGATGGCATGGCGCAGTTTTCCGGCCTGCGTATCAGTGCCGGAGAGAATCATATCTACTATCGTTTGACGGAAGTGGCAGCCCCGGAGGGCTACGCCCTTCTGTCGGAACCGGCTTTTGAAGGCGAGCTGCCCTGTGACGGAAGCAACGACATCACAATCACTGATGTCAACAGCCCTCAATTTACCCTGCCCTTTACCGGCTCCATGGGATTTTCGACCGTGACCCTTGGCTTGCTCCTGACGGAGCTTGCCTTGTGCGCGGTCGTTTTTCTGTTCAAAAAGAAACCGGAGGCTTAACTTATGACCAGCACCCACCATGCCAGAGACCGGCCCAAAGCATCCGCTTCCCTCAAAGCTGCACCCCATTACCAACACATCATCAATATAACCGAAAGGATGTAATCACATGAAAAATCTGAAAAAGGCCATTGCCCTGTGTCTGGCACTTCTGCTTTGCCTGACTTTCCCTGTGGGGGTATCCGCTGCGGAGGTGGAGAATGCCACCATTGACACCTCCCGCACCGGATCTCTGGACATTTACAAGTACGATTTTACC
>JBJDYK010000170.1:0-4878 GCA_051867275.1 Faecousia sp. | reverse complement strand
GCCCCCCCGGTTTCCACCCGTAGGGACCGGCCTCCCGGACGGTCCGTTACTCCCCTGAACGGGATGCACCCACGGACCGTCCGGAGGCCGGTCCCTACAGCCGGGGGGACGAGACCGCATCCATCGACACATAGGTCCCCCCTACGCTCAATCCCGGATGCGACTTTATTCTTTTATCAGCACATAGGAGGACATATGACAGAACTGGAGCTTATCAACCAGGCCGTCGCCCGGGTGGCAGAGGCGACCCGGGCGCTGGCGGAACAAATATGGCAGTACGCGGAGCTGCCCTACGAGGAAAAAAAGTCCGCGGCAGCCCTGACAGAGGCACTGCGGCGGGAGGGTTTTTCCGTCCAATCCGGCGTGGCGGGCATTCCCACCTGCTTTGTGGCCTCCTGCCAGGTAGGAACCGGAGGCCCTGCCTTCGGGTTTCTGGGAGAGTATGACGCCCTTTCCGGTCTGAGCCAAAAAGCCGGTCAGGCCAGCCGGGAGCCGGTTTCCCCCGGCGGTCCCGGCCACGGCTGCGGCCACAATCTGCTGGGCGCGGGCTGCTTCGCCGCCGCCGTGGCGGTTCGGGACTGTATGAAGGCCCTGGGGCTTTCCGGCAAGGTGCTCTACTACGGCTGCGCGGGAGAGGAGGGCGCAGGCTCCAAGCAGTTCATGGCCCGGGCGGGACTCTTTGACGGGGTGGACTTCGCCCTGAGCTGGCACCCCGGCAGCCTGAATCAGATACCCGCAAAATCCAATGTGGCCATCTTTGGCGCGAACTTCATATTTGACGGCGTCGCGGCCCACGCGGGCGGCAGTCCCCACCTGGGCCGCTCGGCCCTGGACGCGGCGGAGCTGATGAACGTAGGCGCCAATTACCTGCGGGAGCATATGCCGGACAACGCCAGGGTCCACTACGCCTATTCCGACCCCGGCGGCTCCGCCCCCAATGTGGTGCCGGACCATACGGTCATCAAGTATGAGGTTCGGGCCCCCAAGGTGGAACAGGCAAAGGAGCTGTTTGCCCGGGTTGTGGACATTGCCAAGGGCGCCGCCCTCATGACCCAGACCCGGATGCAATACGAAGTTACCATGGCCTTCTCCGACTACGCCCCCAACAGGGTGCTGGCTGCCGTGGTGGACAAATGCTATCAGGCATTGGGCGCGCCCCGGTGGACCCGGGAGGATTATGCTCTGGCCGCTGATTTTCTGCATACCTATCCGGAGGCGACCCGCCGGGCCGCTCCGGAGGAATCGCTGGAGCCGGATTGGGAGCGGTCCCCTCTGGATGGGCTTGTCCATCCCTTTTGCCCCCAGGAACGGGGCTGCGTCTGCGGCTCCACGGATGTGGGAGACGTGAGCTATGCCACCCCCACCGTGATGCTCACCACGGCCACGGCCTGCCTGGGCAATGTGGGTCATTCCTGGCAGAATACGGCCCAGTCCTGCAGCCCCATCGGCATGAAGGGCATGCTCCAGGCCGCCCGGGTCATGGCCCTCAGTGCCCTGCAGATCCTCCAAAGCCCGGAAACCATTGCCGCGGCGAAAGCGGAGCTGCTTTCCAAAAACGGCGGCGCGTACCGGTGCCCGCTGCCGGATTCCGTGGAGCCCCCCATCGGGCGATACTGAACAAAACCACAAAAAGCCATGGAACCCATGGCTTTTTGTGGTTATTTTCCGTGAATTTGGGCCGAGAGGTGGACGGACAGCACCGCCATGGAGGTGGCCATGTTTTCATGCTGGACCAGGATCCCCTCCGGCACGTCCAGATGGACCGGGGCAAAGGTCCAGATGGCCTTGATGCCGTTTTCCACCAGCAGGTCGCAGACGCTCTGAGCGGCGGAGGCGGGGACGGTGATGATGCCCATGAGAATCTTCCGCTCCCTGCAGAAGGCGGGCAGCTTGGACAGGGCGTAGATGGGGGTGCCGGATTCCGTCTGGCCGTCCAGACTCTGGTTGGCGTCAAAGGCGGCCACGATTTCCAGACCGTACTCGGCAAAGCCGCTGTAGCCCATGAGGGCCCGGCCCAGCTTACCCGCGCCGACCAGCACCGCCTCGTTGGTATTGTTGCAGCCCAGGAACTGCTCGATGTCCCCGATGAGCCGCTCCCGGATGTAGCCGATTTTGGGCCGTCCGCCGTCGGACACCAGGGCCAGGTCCTTGCGCACCTGGACCTCGCCCATATTCAGGGCGGCGGCCAGAGTGGTGGCGGAGATATTGGCAGGGCCGTCCGCCGGAAGGGATTTCAGATAGGTCAGATAACTGGGCAGACGCTTCAGCACAGATTTGGAAATTTCCTTCGGTTCCATGGTCAAACGCTCCTAATGACATTATTTCTGTCCATTATATCATCTTTTCCCGGTTTTGCAACGGTTATTTGGCCGACCTCCGGAAGGACAGGTAGCCCTCCAGGATCAGGGAGGCGGCTACGGCGTCTACGGTGTTTTTCCGTTTTTTGCCGTGGTAGTTGTGGGCCGACAGAATCTGGTGGGCCTCCACGGTGGTCCGCCGTTCGTCCCAGAGCTTCACCGGAAGCCCTGTGACTTCCTCCACCCGGGCGGCAAATTCCTTGTACAGCTCCGCCCGGGGGCCCTCGGTGCCGTCCATGTTCCGGGGAAAGCCCATGACCAGCTCCCCCACCTCATGCTCCTTCGCCAGACGGTCAATCTCCTGGGCGGTCTTCTCCGGCACCCGGCTGTGAATCACCGTTGTGACCCCCACCAGGGTACATAACAGGTCCGAAATGGCGATTCCCGTCCGGGCGTCACCGTAATCAATGGCCATAACGCGCTTCATTGTGTCCTTCCTCCTGTGTGTTTCCATTTGCGCACCCGTAGGGGAGGGTCATGACCCTCCCGGCAGTATGCAAAAACGAATTGTACCATTTTTCGGCGAATTTGAACCAAACTCCCTGCGGATTCGCCCAAAATAGTTGAAAATCGCAGAGTCTGCCGCCGGGAGGGTCATGACCCTCCCCTACGGGCGGTTCAATTAAATCGGTTTTTTGGGGCCGGAGTGTGTCCGGCCTCCTGATTATACCGAAAAAACAGGCAAAAATAAAGAAAAAAATCATTGACCTGGGGGATTTTCTGTGATAGAATGGTTCTACCTGCGAAAAGGGCTTTTTTTGTGCGCCTTTTTCAGTTCCGGATTCTAAATTTTCCTAGCCGGAACCATACAGGGAGGCAATTAAGGAGGTGCCGATATGCGCGTGAAAATCACACTGAGATGCTCCGAGTGCAAGCAGAGAAACTACAACTCCATGAAGAACAAGAAGAATGACCCCGACCGTCTTGAGATGAAGAAGTATTGCAGATTCTGCAAGAAGCACACCATCCACAACGAAACCAAGTAAGGGACGCGAAAGGGTGAAAACAATGGCTGAAACCAAAAAGGAAAACTGGTTCAAAAGAACCGGTAAGCGTATCGCCAAATTCCTCCGGGAGCTGAAAAGCGAGCTGAAGAAGGTCGTGTGGCCCACCTGGGGCCAGGTCCTGAAGAATGCCCTGACCGTGCTGCTGTGCGTCATCATCGTGGGCATTTTCATCTGGATCTTCGACCTGGTCGCCACCGGCGGCTATGGCCTGCTGCTGAATCTGGGTAAGTAACCATGGCTGAAGCAGCAAAATGGTATGTGGTGCAGACCTATTCCGGCTACGAGAATACGGTCAAGGCTACCATTGAACGCACCGTGGAATCCCGCCAGCTTCAGGACGTCATCCACGCCGTGTCCATCCCCATGGAGACGGTCACGGAAATCACCGAGTCCGGCGCCACCAAAACCGTGGACCGGAAGGTGTTCCCCAGCTATGTGCTGGTGAAGATGGTCATGACCGATGATTCCTGGTATATCATCCGGAATATCCGCGGTGTCACCGGCTTCGTCGGCTCCGGCGGCAAGCCCCAGCCTCTTTCCGAGGACGAGGTGCTGGCTCTGGGCGTCGAGAAGCGGGAGATTGTCGTCAACTATGCTGTGGGCGACACGGTCCGCATTGCGGACGGACCCCTCACCTCCTTCTCCGGCGTGGTGGACGCTCTGGATCTGGAGAAGAACAAGGTCCGCGTGGTCGTAGCTATGTTCGGCCGCGAAACCCCGGTCGAGCTGGAGCTCGATCAGGTGGAAGTGATTTCCCAATAATTGCATCGGGCCGCTTATGGGCGGTCGCGTGGGAGGGGCATGACGGCCCCGACAAAAATGCGCCTCGCGCATGAACCACATCTATTCAGGAGGTGCTTATCATGGCACAGAAAGTAACTGGTATTATCAAACTGCAAATCCCGGCAGCAAAGGCAACCGCTTCTCCCCCTGTTGGTCCCGCTCTGGGTCAGCACGGTGTGAACATCGCCGCCTTTATCAAGGAATTCAACGCCCGTACCCAGGATCAGGCCGGCTTCAAGATCCCCGTGGTCATCACCGTCTATGCCGACCGTTCCTTCACCTTCATCACCAAGACTCCCCCCACTCCCCTGCTCATCCTGAAGGCTCTGGGCATTGAGAGCGGCTCCGGTGTGCCCAACAAGACCAAGGTTGGTTCCCTCACCCGGGCTCAGGTTAAGGAGATCGCCGAGAAGAAGATGCCCGACCTGAACTGCGCGACTCTGGAAGCCGCCGAGAGCCAGGTGGCCGGCACCTGCCGTTCCATGGGCGTCACCGTCGTGGACTGAGAATTTGCTTGCCGAGGTTTTAGAGCCTCGAAAATGTGGGAGGATTATTCCGCATCACCACTTTAAGGAGGATTATTACATTGTTTAGAGGTAAAAAATATAAGGACAGCGCCAAGCAGATCGACCGCGCTGTGCAGTACGAGCCCGCTGACGCTCTGGGTCTGGTGGTAAAGACCGCCCCCGCCAAGTTCGACGAGACTGTGGAAATTCACATCAAGCTGGGCG
>JBJDYK010000169.1:0-5139 GCA_051867275.1 Faecousia sp. | reverse complement strand
AACTAAACGCAACACACTTTCCTTTTCCTGTCGCGTTTAGTTTGAAGATTGAAGTAAACGTTTATAGGCACCGGGGTCAAGGATTTTTGATTGACATCTACTGGGGTTTGTGGTATTTTGGTTTGGTTAAACACAAACAATCTTGCGGAGGTACTTATGGGTATCCTGGATTTGGTGGTTCTGGCCATTGGTTTGAGCATGGACGCCTTTGCCGTGTCCATTTGTAAGGGTCTGGCCCTGCGGAGGGTCACGGGGCGCAATGCCGCCTGGGTGGGCCTGTGGTTCGGCGGCTTCCAGGCCCTGATGCCACTCATCGGCTTCCTGCTGGCCAGCGGCTTTGCCCGGGTCATCGAGTCCTTTGACCACTGGATTGCCTTCGGCCTGCTGCTGATCATCGGCGTCAACATGGTGCGGGAGGCCCTGTCCCACGACAGCGAGGAGTCCTCCGACGATCTGTCCGTAAAGGCCATGCTGCTTCTGGCCATCGCCACCAGCATCGACGCTTTGGCGGCAGGCATTTCCCTGGTGGCCGTGGTGGAGATGCCCCTGTTTAAGGGCGGTGTCTTCAACTGGTCCAGCATCTGGGTGGCGGTGAGCCTCATCGGCCTCATCACCTTCTCCCTGTCCGCCTTCGGTGTCAAGCTGGGCAACCGCTTCGGCGCCAAATATGAGAAAAAGGCGGAGCTGCTGGGCGGCGTGATTCTGATCCTGCTGGGTCTGAAAATTTTGCTGGAGCACACGGGACTGCTGGGTTAAGGGCGGATTCTCGCAAAAAAAATCCTGTCCTGACCGGATTTTTCTCGAAAAAACCCTTGCAAAACCAGCTTATCAGTGCTATAATAGGCTAGTACGAAGGTAGATTTTTCTGAAAGAGAGGGGCTCGCCCCTCTCTTTCTTGCTGAGAAAGGCGTGTTACTATGAAGATCACCGAACAGGTTGAAGCCTTCGCCCGGCCCGTGGTGGAGGGCCTGGGCCTGAAGCTCTGGGACGTGGAGTACGTCAGAGAGGGCGCGGACTGGTTCCTCCGGGTCTATATCGACAAGGAGGGCGGCGTGGACATCGACGACTGCGAGGCCGTCTCCCGTGCTCTGGACCCCATTCTCGACGAGAAGGACCCTATCCCCGACAGCTACCATTTTGAGGTCTGCTCCGCCGGTCTGGAGCGGGTTCTGAAGCGGCCCGGGGATTTTGAGCAGTTTCTGGGCAGCCCCGTGCTGGTGAAGCTCTTTAAGCCCAGAGACGGTCAGAAGGAATATCCCGGCGTCCTGGCAGGCTATCAGGACGGCAGCGTCACCATTACCACCCCCGCAGGCCCCATTACCTTTGAAAAGCAGGAGGTCGCTCTGGTGCGGCTCCGCGTGGAATTCTGATCAGGAGGAAGCAATCATGGCCAGAAATACAAAGAAAACCAATTCCGAGCCGCAGCTTTGCCAGCCCGATGTGATCTTCGGCGCTCTGAAAGCGCTGGAGGAGGAACGGCACATCCCCGTTGACTACATGGTGGAGCGGATCAAGCAGGCTCTGGTAAACGCCTACCGGAAGGACCGGGAGGATCATAAGCAGGTCCCCGCCGAAAACGTGGTGGTGGAGCTGACGGAAACCAAAATGTCCGTGACCCAGCAGTGGACCGTGGTGGAGGAGGTGGAGAACCCCGCCGCCGAGATGTCCCTGGACGCCGCCCGGAACGTGAATCCCGGCGTGCAGCTGGGAGATGTGGTCAGCATCCCTGTGAAGGTAGCTACCTTCGGCCGCATCGCCGCCCAGACCGCCAAGCAGGTCATCATCCAGGGCATCCGGGAGGCCGAGCGGGGCGCCATGTACGAGAACTACTCCTCCAAGACCCAGGAGCTGCTGACCGGCACCGTGACCCGCATTGACCCCGTCAGCGGGGATATGTTCGTCCGGGTGAGCAACGATGGCCAGCACTCCGACGCCGTGCTGCGCGCCGGCGAGCAGGTTCCCGGCGAGACCTACACCGAGGGCGACCTGATCCGGGTCTATGTGGTGGATGTCCACCGCTCCAACCGGGGCCCCCTGGTGGCCGTGTCCCGGACCCATCCCAATGTGGTCCGCCGCCTCTTTGAGCTGGAGGTGCCGGAAATCGCCGACGGCCTGGTGGAGGTTCGCAACATTGCCCGGGAGCCCGGCTCCCGCAGCAAGATTGCCGTCCGTGCCACCCAGGAGGGCATCGATCCCGTGGGTGCCTGCGTAGGTCCCCGGGGCGGCCGTGTGGGCACCATCGTAAACGAGCTCCATGGAGAGAAAATCGACATTGTCACCTGGTCCGAGGACCCCTGCCAGTATGTGGCGGCGGCCCTGGCCCCTGCCAGCGTGGTGTCCGTGACTCTGCTGCCCGGCCAGAAGGCCTGCAGGGTGGTGGTGCCCGACGACCAGTTGAGCCTGGCCATCGGCAAGGAGGGTCAAAACGCCCGCCTGGCCGCCCGGCTCACCGGCTGCAAGATTGACATCAAATCCGTCTCCAAGGCCGCCGAGGAGGAAGAAACCGCCGAAGCGGAGGAAACCACGGAGACCGAAGAATAATCCATCTACGATTTACTGAAATAAGGGGGGAGCCGCCATGCAGAAGAAAATTCCCATGCGTCAATGCATGGGCTGCCGGGAACGGAAGCCGAAGAAGGAGCTGATCCGGGTGGTCCGTTCGCCGGAGGGCACCGTGAGCCTGGATTTCAAGGGTAAGGCTCCCGGCCGGGGCGCTTATCTCTGCCCCAACGGCGAATGCCTGAAAAAGGCCATCCGCTCCAAGGCCCTGGACCGGAATCTGGAAGTGACCGTTCCGCCGGAGGTCCTGGAGGCGCTGAGCCAGGAAATGGAGGCCGGTCATGAAGCCTAACGCCATCAATTATTTATCCCTGGCCCGGAAGGCCAGGCGCATTGAGGTGGGCGAGGAGCCCACGGGAGCCGCCGCCCGGGCCGGTCATGCCCGGCTGGTGCTGGTAGCCAGGGACGCCCCCGACAGCACCCGCCGCAGAGCCAAGAGCTTTGTGGCCGGGACCGGTCAGCAGATGGCCATCGTTCCTTTCACGAAGGAGGAACTGGGCGCGGCTCTGGGCCGCAGCGTGGTGGCCCTGGCCGCCATCACGGACCCGGCCATGGCGCTGGCCTTCCTCCAGGCCCTGGAGGACCCCCAGACCTACGGCCCCGCCATAGAGGATCTGCAGGTCAGAACCCAACGGGTCCGGCAGCATCAGCAGGAGGAAAAGGCCCATCTGCGGAACCTGCGCACCGGTAAACACCGGAATCCGGAACCCGTAAAACCCGGCAGCGGCAAGCCCGCCGCCGTGAAGTCGCCAAAGGCCCCCAAGGGCGGCCCCAGGCAGTCGCAAGCCACCGGAAACAGGCCCGCCGGACGTAAGCCCGGCAGAAAGACACATGGAGGTGCGGAATTATGAGTCTTATCAAATATCGCGTCCGCGAAGTGGCCACAGACCTGGGGATCGCCCCCAAGGATGTGTCCGAGGTTTTGGGCAAGTACTTCGAAAAGCCCAAGAGCTACAGCCAGGTCCTGACGGACGAGCAGCTGAATGTTTTCTTTGACCACTATACCCAGAACAACCAGATCGCTTCTCTGGAGCAGGTCTTTGCCGCCGCCAAGGCTCCCGAGCCCAAGCAGGCCAGGGAACCGGCCAAGCCGGCAGCCCCCAAGGCTCCCGCGCCCAAGGCGGAGGCTCCCAAGGCCAAGGAGCCGGAGCGCAAGCGGGAGCGCCGGGTGGTGGACACCTCCGCCGTCCAGGTCAACTCCGAGCGGTTTGACGACCGGGTGGATACCCTGGTCTCCGAGCGGGTCCAGAATATCTCCGGCGGCAAGCAGAAAATCGGCAACAAAGCCAAAAACAACAAAAAGGGCGGCAAGTTCCAGAGCAGCAAGGCCAAAAACGAGGAGCAGGAGAAGATGCGCCGTCTGCGGATGGAGGTCATCAAGAAGACCCCCCTGCTGGTGAAGATTCCCGACGAGATCACCGTGGGCGAGCTGGCCAGCCGCATGAAGAAGACCGCCGCCGAGGTTATTAAAACGCTGCTGAAAAACGGCGTCATGGCCTCCATCAACCAGACCATCGACTTCGACACCGCCGAGTATGTGGCCACGGAGCTGGGCTGTAAGGTGGAGAAGGAAGTCACCGTCACCATCGAAGAGCAGATCATCGACGATCATGTGGATACCGCCCAGGAGCTGCAGCCCCGCTCCCCCGTGGTGGTGGTCATGGGCCACGTTGACCACGGCAAGACCAGCCTGCTGGACGCGGTGCGCAAGACCAACGTAGCCTCCGGCGAGGCCGGTGGCATCACCCAGCACATCGGTGCCTACACCGTCCAGATCAACGGCAACCCCATCACCTTCCTGGACACCCCCGGCCACGCCGCCTTTACCTCCATGCGGGCAAGAGGCGCCATGTGTACCGACATCGCCATTCTGGTGGTGGCCGCCGACGACGGCATCATGCCCCAGACCGTGGAGGCCATCAACCACGCCAAGGCCGCCAATATCCCCATCATCGTGGCCATCAACAAGATGGATAAGTACGGCGCCAACCCCGACTGGATCAAGCAGCAGCTCACCAAGTACGAGCTGGTGCCCGAGGAATGGGGCGGCGGCACCGTCATCTGCCCCATCTCCGCCAAGACCGGCCAGGGCATCGACGAGCTGCTGGAAATGGTCATCCTGACCGCCGAGGTTCAGGAGCTGAAGGCCAACCCCAACCGGCCCGCCAAGGGCACCGTCATCGAAGCCCGTCTGGACCGGACCCGTGGCCCCATTGCCACCCTGCTGGTGCAAAACGGCACCTTGAAGCAGGGCGACGTGATCATCGCCGGTACGGCTGTGGGCCGTGTCCGTGTCATGACCGACGACAAGGGCCGCACCGTCAAAACAGCAGGCCCCTCCATCCCCGTGGAGATCACCGGTCTTGCCGACGTCCCCGCCCCCGGCGACGAGTTCAACGCCGTCTCCGATGAGCGTATGGCCCGTGAGCTGGTGGAGCAGCGCCGCCAGGCCGAGAAGGACGCCGCCGCCAGGCTCAATACCAAGGTCACCCTGGATAACCTGTTCGCCAAGATGCAGGAGGGCGAGATGAAGGAGCTGAACCTCATCGTCAAGGCCGACGTCCAGGGCTCCGCCGAGGC
>JBJDYK010000168.1:0-25282 GCA_051867275.1 Faecousia sp. | reverse complement strand
ATCCATTTTTTAACTTGTAAAATATGGACTTTTGGTGATTAATCAGTAGGCCCTAATTATCTCACCAGATGGTCGTATAATTGGAGAAAGTGTGATTAACGAAATTGATTGGGACTTACGGTGCGCAAATTTTCGTATAGGAATTTTTCATTCCGCAGAACGAGGACAAGGAATCGGTAGTTGGGCAACTGAAGTTACCCGTGATTTTGCATTTGAGGAATTGAAGCTACATCGTTTGGAATTAGAGGTTTATTCATTTAACTCCCGCGCTGAAAAAGCATATTTGAAAGCAGGATTTAAAATAGAGGGAGTTCTTCGAGATGCCATTATGGATGGAGGTAAATATGCTGATGATATTTTAATGGCAATGTTGGAAGAGGATTGGAAAAAACTAAAAAATCAGAATAGCAAATTCCAATTTGGTGGAACTCCGAAAGCCTGTGATATAGCAGATTACAGAAATACTTCATATTACAAAGAAGGATGAAAAATGATGAATCTCAATCTTGTTCGTAGGACAGAAGCCTTTTTGAAGGACACCTTTGCTTCAAGTGCCTATCTCCGGGAGCATCCAACGGAGGGAAATTATCGGTTGGAGCATTCCTACCGTGTGGCGAACATTGCAAAGAGGATTGCGGAAAAAGGGGGCTTCGATGTGACACAAGCCGTGATTGCGGGCCTGCTGCACGATATTGCCTACTGTGAGGAAATGGTCACAAATGAGGATTGGAAGAACCATGGCCGCCGCAGCGCTGCCATTGCAAGGCCCTTCCTGGATGACATGGGGCTGGCTTCCGATGCTGTCAATGAAATCTGCTATGGGATTGCCATTCATGTGGACGACCAGGCTGACTTTGCATGGGAGCGCACAGCTTTCAGTGAAACCATCGGCGACGCCGACAACATTGATCGGTTTGACGCGTATCGAATTTATGAAACACTGCAACGTCAGAAGTTCAGCGAACTGCCTCTTGCCGAAAAGAAGGAAAAAGTTGAGTCTGTTCTGGAGAAACTGAACCGCTTCAAAAAGATGGAACTGGGAACTGCTACCGCAAGGGAAATCTGGCTTCAGCGGTTGGATTATTACATATCCTTCTACGAAAAGCTGAGGGCGCAGCTTGCCAATAGTAGCAGCATTCTTTGAAGGAGCGTCAACAGAAATAGTCGGGTAACATCTGTATGCGCTGCCGGGGAGACGAGATGTGAAAACAATCTTGGAATTGCCAAGCTTCGCAACCCGTGGTATAATCTTCAAACAACATATCAGGAGGTTCGCCATGAAATTTAAAATTGATGAATCCTTTCTTATTGACTGCTTCCGTGAAATTGTAGAGACGCCCAGCCCGGTGGGATACTATGTGAAGCTCAACCCTGTACTGGAGCGCTATGCAGCTAAATTCGGTAAAACCGTGACCTACGACAACAAAAGCACCGCCTATATCACCCTGGAGGGAGAGGACAATTCCAAAACTGTCCTGGTGGGCGCCCACGCCGATACCCTGGGTCTGGTGGTCCGCCGCATCGACAGCGACGGTATGATTCGGGTCCGCCAGTTGGGCGGCGTGAACTACCATTCCCTGGAGGGTGAGTCTGTGACCGTCCACACCCGGGACGGCCGGGAATATACCGGCCTCATGACCTGCCAGTCCCACTCGGTTCATGTATTTGATGACGCCCGCAGCATGGAGCGGGATGAGAATACCATGATGGTCATTTTGGATGAGAGAGTAAGCTCCAAAGCGGATGTAAATGCCCTGGGCATCCGGAACGGTGATTTTATCTCCATCGATCCTCACTGCCGGTTTACCCCCAGCGGGTATCTTAAATCCCGGTTCATTGACGACAAGGGGGCCATTGCCTGCTGCTTTACCATGCTTAAGTACCTGACAGAGAACGGACTTAAGCCGAAGTATCGAACGATTCTGGCCTTCCCCTACTCCGAGGAAATCAATTTTGGCGGCACCTATGTGCCGGAGGGCGTTTCGGAATATGTGGCGGTGGATATTGGACTCATTGGTCCGGACTGTGACGGAAACGAATACTCCGTCAGTATCTGCGCCAAGGACAATTCCGCTCCCTACGACTATGAGCTGACGAACCGGCTTATCGGGTACGCAGAAAAAGCAGGCTGCGAATACGCGGTGGATATTTTCTATCGATATGGAACGGACGCCAACGCGGCAGTCCGTGCCGGCAACAATCTCCGTGCCGCTGCCTTTGGCATGGCGGTGTATTGCAGTCATGGCATGGAGCGAACCCATATCTCCGGCCTGCGCAACACGGCGAATCTGTTGCTGGCCTACGTTCTGGATATATGAGGATATATCTGAAAAAAGAATTACAGGGCTCTATTCTGGACGTGGACGGCAGTGGAGAAGGCGTCAACGGGCAGCTATACGGCAGCTAAGTGATTACCACTGATAACCGGCAGGAGGAATCGGATGAGGCCCCGATTCATTGTGAAAAGCGGCTGATGGATGCGACGGCACTTCATTTTCAGGACAACATCTTCGACCACAAAAATTCGTGATTTTGTCGCATCTTCCCGGATTCTCGCCTGAAAAAATGGTTGTTTTGCAGGCTTGAAAAATCCGGCAGGAGGGAGTAAACTTAGCCAAAATTCAAACCATGAATTGAGGCGCTCCTATGGCAAAAACTACGATCAAAGACATGACCACCGGATCACCTATGAAGCTGGTAACCGGCTTTTTGATTCCTCTGCTGGGAGGCCTGTTGTTCCAGCAGCTCTACAATATGGTGGATACGGTCATTGTAGGCAAGTTTCTTGGCATTGACGCATTGGCCGGCGTGGGCTCCACCGGGTCTATCAATTTTCTGGTGCTGGGCTTCTGCATGGGCATTTGCAGTGGCTTTGCCATTCCTGTAGCTCAGAAGTTTGGCGAACATGATGATGCAGGGCTCAGACGCTTCGTAGCCAATGCCGCGTGGCTGTCCGCTGTGTTGGCAGCCGTTATCACGGTTACTGTATGTCTCCTTTGCGGCAGAATCCTGCACTGGATGAAGACACCTGCCAATATTTTTGACAATGCCTATACCTACATCTTCATCATCTTTCTGGGAATTCCTGTGACCATTCTGTACAATCTCCTGTCCGGCATCATGCGCTCCCTGGGAGATTCCAAAACGCCCATCTTCTTTCTGGTGCTGTCCTCCCTTCTGAATGTTGCACTGGATCTGCTGTCAGTTACGTTGTTGGGCATGGGCGTTGAAGGTCCCGCCCTGGCAACCGTCATTTCTCAGGCGGTTTCCGGTGTCCTGTGTCTGTTTGTCATGGGAAAACGATATGAGATTCTTCGATTCTCCCGGGAGGAATGGAAACCCAGCAGAAGCCATCTGGCGCGTCTTGCTTCCATGGGCATACCCATGGGGCTTCAATACTCCATTACCGCCATTGGCAGCATCATTTTGCAATCCTCCGTCAACACCCTGGGCTCTGTGTATGTGGCTTCCGTTACAGCGGGAAGCAAGGTCGTTCAGCTCCTTGCCTGCACCTTTGATGCCATGGGCACCACCATGGCGGTCTATGGCGGTCAGAACTACGGTGCCATGAAGCTGGAGCGGATTCACAAGGGCGTGGGCGCCTGCGTACTATTGGCAGCCTTCTACAGTGCCGTGGCTTTTGTTTTTGCCTGGTTCTGTGGAAAAGACATTGCTTCGTTCTTCATTGACAGCACGGAGCCGGCTGAAACAAGGACCACAATCGCAAATTTCGCCCGCTCCTTTCTGGTGGGAAATGTTGCGTTTTTTATGCCGTTAGCACTGGTGAATATCCTGCGGTTTACGATTCAGGGACTGGGCTTTACCAATCAGGCCGTCATAGCCGGTGTGCTGGAAATGATCGCCCGGGGCGTTGTGGGTCTGATGCTGGTACCTAAGCTGGGCTATGATGTGGTGTGCTTTGCCAATCCCACGGCGTGGATCATGGCTGACCTGTTTTTGGTTCCCATATATTTCCGGGATGTGGGCCAACTAAAAAAGCAATATACCCTTAATCCGCAAAAATCCTGAAACCATTGATTTTTTCCCCCTTATGGTGTATGATAGCCACATCAAAACGCGGAGGTTGAAACCATGAACCGCAGATTTTTTGCTTTTTTCATCGTTCTTTCCATGGCCGTTCTTCTGGCTGGATGTGGGCTCTCTCTTGAATCCGTTGATCTGGGTCCCCTGAACGGCCTGCTGAAAAAAGAGCCCATCATCTGCTCTGTGCTGGAAAAGGAAGATCAACAGTTGAAGCTGGTGGTACTCTCCTCTGACGGCTACTACGATGTTGATGATGAGCTTCTGGTGAGCTACAGCTCCATCAGTGGTGGAACCAGTGTGAATGTAGGCGACATTGTTACTTTTTCCTACGACTATCTCACGGATGTGACCGTAAAGGGTGACTATCCGTACATCGTCGTGGATTCCATCCAGCACACGGATTTTACACCCACCGAGGAACCGACGGAGGAATGAAATCCAGACAGAGTTCCAATAGAGTAGGAGGCTTGATTTCTAGCTGACCTCTCACACTACCGTCCGTACCGTTCGGTATACCGCGGTTCAATCGCATAAGTGCACGCTCGTACAGTTCGAGGGGACTCTTGTATCCTCGCTGTGCGAGCTTTTCAGTTGAGATTACCCCTTCCCGCTACCGGACGGATTCTGGACTTTCACCAACAAGAACGCTCACCGAACGAACAAAAAATCCCCATAGAGGTCCGGCCTCTATGGGGATCAGTGCTTAATGCGGTTAGAAAATCATGGATAGAAGCGCATAGACCCAGTGGGCAAACGCGCCTGCGCAAAGGCCGCCAATGGTATGGCAGATGATTGCCTTTCCGGTGAGATGGCTGCATTTCAGGCTGGACATCATGGCTACATGGGTGGACAGATAGCCGCTCCAGCACATACACATGGAAGTAAAGACGGCCACATCCTGGGCTCTTGCCAGGCCGTCGGCCAGCAGCTCCGGCACCAGACCGATGGCTGCGCCTGCGGCGCCAAGGGCGGTAACGGGAACAGAGATACACTCGGAGCTGGTAAAGCCAAAAATGGGATTCAGGATAAAGGAAAGCTTCTCGCCCAGCCAGGGCAGGAACGCGATGCCCTCATAGGCAGCACCGGTGTAGACGCCACCGGGGCCGGGGCCCTTCGTCAAAATCAGAACAAAGGTGCAAATAATCAGCACACCCGGGATGATTTCCAAGCCCATTTTAACACCGGACATACCGCCCTCCGTCAGCGCGGACAACATACGGGAGCCGATACCGCCGCTGCGGATCGTACGCTTGTTCATATCGGCATGCTTGCTGCCCTCGGAGGAGTCGCACCAGTCATCAGGTCCGAAGACTTTTTTCGTGAAATGGAGCATCAGACGGGTACTGACAATGCAGCCAAAGACAGCGCCCAGGTTACCAACCAAAACAGCCAAGCCCAGACCGCCGCCCTGATTGGTATGGAGGCCCAGCATGTAGGCCGTGATCACAGCACCCATACCGAATGCCGTGCCCAGATTGGTCAGAGCCGGAAGCTGATAGCGGCGGAAGTAGCGCCGGAAGCTGGGATCGTCTGCAAGGGTCAGAATCGCGGGATTGTCGGACAGGTAGGTGGTGAGAATTCCCACGGAGGCGGCGCCGGGCAGGCCAAACAGGACGCCCATGCAGGGGGACAAGAGCTTATTGATCAGGGCCACCACGCCGAACTCCGTCAGCAGACTGCCCAGAGCACCGGCCAGGACCGCTACGCCCATGATATAAAACACTGTGTTAATCAGCAGGTCGAAGCTGGTCTCCATCATGGTTTTCAGCAGATTGACCAGGCCCATTTTGCTGCCGATCAGGCCGAAAATCAGCAGGAAAATACCAATGAAAACAAATGCTTCCAGGCTGACCGCATTCTTTTCGCGCGTGGCCTGAGATTCGCATGGGGTAACCGCGTCTGTTGTCTGATCCATATGGAGTCCTCCCGAATCTGTTTTATGTGACGAATCCATTGTAACGGATAACACCGCAAATTTCAACTAAAATATTCAAATATGCAGAAGAAATATTTTGCACCCTGCACAGGAATGCAGTCTTTCAGCCAACCATTGACAAGCGTAGGCAGTTCACGGCCATCGAATCCAGCCGACGCAGTTGGCTGAACCGGCCTGCCCCCCTTGCTTGCGCAAGGGGGGGCAGGGACACGAGGGCTAAAGGGTTTGTGGCGGGACTTCTTCAGTCCCATGGCACGTTAAAAGGTGACGACTTCCTGCTCTGCAGGCTGGGCTGACTCAACATTCAGGGCCGTAAGGATGGGGCCCAGTTCCCCCTTGTACAGAGGATGCTTTTCCGCAGAGATCTTGGCCGTGACCATCACCCAGCTCTTGGACTTGAGGCCCGATGCCCCCACGAATTTACAGGGTACGCCGCAGAACTGGATGTCCTCCACGCAGCAGGTCATCACGAACCGTCCAGGCGCGAAGATGCCGTCCTTATCCCGGCGCAGACGGGCAACCTGTGCTTTAAAGTGAACGGTCTTACCCTCATATTTTTTCGGTTCCTCGGAGACGTCCCGATACCAAAGGCCGTAGTCCTCGTCCCCAATCTCAATCACCGGGGCGTTGATATCAAAGGGCAGCGGGTCCTCTATATCGTCAAAGGCGGATTTTCCGTCGGTACACTCATAAAGGATATCCACCCGCCGGTTGACCGCCCGGGCCAGCTTGTGCAAAGGCATGGTGTCCTGGTCGGGCCGGACGCGGTTGAACACCACCATCTCGCAGCCCGTGAGCTTGTCCACCACCAGATTTCGCATATTGGCGTTATACTGCATAATGGTGGAGGCATCCGCAAACATGACCTCCTGGGCAACAACCCAGTCCTCCGGGAAGCGGGCGTACAGGTCCCCCACCAGCTTCATACCGTTGAGTTCCATCACCACCCGCTGGGCCCGGTACTTGCGCTGGAGGGCCAGCAGTTGGTCCCGCGTAACGGTGTCCTGGTCCAGGACCTCCAGATATACGTTTTTCTTTGGGTAGGCGGACAGGTCGTACTCCTCCTCCCCTTCCTCAAAGGCCAGCAGCAGCGTCCGCTCACCGGCGTTGAAGCGGGGATCCTCCAGAGTCTCCTGGATGAATTTGGTCTTACCGGCATCCAGGAAGCCGGTAAAGGCATAGACAGGAATCTGCATGATTACACTCCAAACACACGGGCCAGGGCCTGTTGATCCAGCTTCGCGCCGATGACGCACAGGCGGCCGATGACAGCGGCGGAGCCGGTGCGGATATCAATCTCTCCGGGCACATAGTCGAAATGAATCCAAGTACCATCCTGAGCAGCCACGATGCCCTTTGCCCGCAGAACGGTGCCCATTTCGCCGCCCTCCAATTCCTCCAGAGCATTCCGAATACCCTCGGCGGTAAACTTACGGGCAGTCTCTACGCCCCAACTGGAGAATACCTCATCGGCGTGATGGTGATGGTGATCGTGATCATGGCCGCAGCAGCAGTGGCCGTCTACGTGGTGATGCTCATGCTCCTCATGGTCATGATGACCACAGCCGCACGCATGATCTTCCTCGTGGTGATGGTGGTGGTGGCCGCGGCATTCATGGTCTTCCTCATGATGGTGATGGCCACAGCATTCGTGGTCTTCCTCGTGATGGTGGTGATCGCAGCATTCATGGTCCTCATCATGATGATGGTGGTGGTGCTCGTGTTCCAGCTTCTCCAGCTCATGGGCCAATGTATTGCCATGCTCCATAGCGGAAACAAGCTGTTCACCGGTGAGCTGATCCCAGGGGGTGGTGACCAGCGTTGCCTCCTGATTATGCTCCCGGAGCAGCGCCACTGCCGCGTCCAGCTTTTCCTGGGAAATAGAGTCCGTCCGGCTCAGGACGATGGTAGCGGCAGTCTCAATCTGGTTGTTGAAAAACTCGCCGAAATTACGCATATAAACCTTGCACTTGGTGGCGTCAGCGACTGCCACGGTATAGCCCAGCCGCACTTGGTCATCGGTGACCTTCTTCACGGCGGCCACCACGTCGCTGAGCTTGCCCACACCGGAGGGCTCGATGATGACTCGGTCAGGATTATACTGGGCAATCACCTGCTCCAGGGCCTTGCCGAAGTCGCCCACCAGAGAGCAGCAGATACAGCCGGAGTTCATCTCCCGGATCTCAATACCGGCCTCCTGCAGGAAACCGCTGTCAATGCCGATCTCGCCGAACTCGTTTTCGATCAGGACCAGTTTCTGCCGGCCATAGCCCTCGGCGATCATTTTGCGAATGAGGGTTGTTTTGCCGGCTCCCAAAAAGCCGGAATATACGTCAATTGTTGTCAAATGAATACACCTTCCATAAAGTAAGATTTTCTGGATTATACCACTATGTGCCCGAAATAGCAAGCGTTTGACCCTCCGAAACCACGAAAAAGAAGCCGGAACCGCCCAGGGCAGTTCCGGTCGTGTCTCAAAGGCAATTGCTTCCCGGCAGACAATCAGCCGAGTGCGGCACGCTTATTTTGAATCACCTCAGTCAGGCGATCCAGGGTCTCAGCCGTGATGGCAGCGTCGTCGCGATTCAGGACCGCGGCCAGGAAACCTTCCAGCTCAGGTTTAACCCGGGTGGTGGTGAAGACGGTGCTGGCGTGGTACTCCTCGCAAGTTAACACAGGTGCAAATGTGCGCCCATAAGTCTTGCCACTGCGCACAAAGCCCACTTCGCAAAGAGCCCCCTTCTTCAGAAGGCTGTTGATTAAAACATGCACCGAATTGGGTTTCCAGGTTTTCACAATCGATACATCCAACAGGTCCGCACGGGAGAGAGGCTTCTTAGCTTCCCAGAAAGCGTCCATAATCTCGATTTCATTTTTTGTCAGGTTCATACATCCACCCTTCTTTGCTCTTAGTTCTTATATATTATAACCAGGACAATAGATTCAGTCAAGCCTTTTTTGCTGTTCTCCGACATATATTTCCATTTTCTTCCCGCATTATTATAATATATTATTCTGAGTTTTCCCCCCATCCGACTTGATTCACTAACTTTTCACTCCTTCTATTTTGGCTTCTATAACTACAGTATATAAACGTATACTCCAATTCCATTGCGCGATTTCCGTCCGTCAACCGCAGGGATATTCGCTCAGTGTACCGAAAAGCCCCCCGCCAAACCGGTGATCTGACAGGGGGCATCTTCAGTAATCTCAGTTGTTTCTGCGCACACAGCCCCAGGCTCGCTTTGCGGAAAAGCGGACCTGTGGACAGGGTCCAAAAAGCATCAAATGTCCAGCTTCCCGGCAGCTTCCTCAACGGCACGCACCAGGGAGCCGTCCATCAGGACTTCCTCACAGCGATTGATGTCCTCGTACAGAGGCCGGTCGTCTTCCAGCATAGGGCACACGGCACGAATGATCCGGTAAGCAGCTGCCGTTCCCTTGCCCAGCTTTTTGCCGCCCTCGATCAGGTCCACAGCCTGGCAAGCACACATCAGTTCCATGGCCAGCACACGGCGGACATTGCCCAAAATCTCGGCAGCCTTCCGGGCCGCGATGGTACCCATGCTCACATGGTCCTCCTGACCGGCGGAGGAAGGAATGCTGTCCACACTGGCGGGATGGGCCAGGATCTTGTTCTCGGAAACCAACGCCGCGGCAGAATACTGCACGATCATAAAGCCGGAGTTCAGGCCGCCGTTCTTTACCAGGAAGGCAGGGAAGCCACCCAGATTGGGATTCACCAGCCGCTCCAAACGGCGCTCGGAGATGTTGGCCAACTCGGACAGGGCGATGCCCAGGAAATCGAAGGCCAGAGCCATGGGCTGACCATGGAAATTGCCGCCGGAGATACCCTCCATGGTTTCCTTGAAGATGATGGGGTTGTCCGTAACGGAGTTGATCTCAATCTCCACCTTGGACTTCACATAGTTGATGGCGTCCTGGCTGGCGCCATGGACCTGGGGAACGCAGCGCAGAGAGTAGCCGTCCTGCACGCGGATCTCACCCTGGCAGGTGGTGTTCCCACTGCCAATGAGCAGATTGCGCAGATTGGCGGCAGTCTTCATCTGGCCGTCGTGGGGACGGACCGCATGGACTCTGGGATCCAGTGCGTCCTCAACACCGCGATTGGCCTCAAAGCTCAGGGCAGCGGCAATATCCGCAACACGCAGAAGCTCCAGAGCGTCATACACCGCCAGAGCGCCTACGGAAGTCATAGCCTGGGTGCCGTTGATGAGGGCCAGGCCCTCCTTGGCCACCAGTTCCTGGGTGGGGATTCCGGCCCGCTCCATGGCCACGGCGCCGGGCAGGATCTCGCCCTGATACTCAGCCTTGCCCAGACCCAGCACAGGCAGGACCATGTGGGACAGCGGAGCCAGGTCGCCGCTGGCGCCCAGAGAACCCTTCTGGGGAATCACAGGTGTGACGCCGCGGTTGAGCATCTCGATCAATGTCTGAACCAGCTCCGGACGGACACCGGAAAAGCCCTTGGCCAGGTTGTTGATCCGCAGAAGCATAATGCCTCTGGCAACATCCCGGGGGAACGGATCGCCCGCGCCCACAGCATGGGTTACAATCAGGTTTTTCTGCAAAAGCTTGCATTCCTCCTGGGTAATGGTCACATCGCTGAACTTGCCGAAGCCGGTGGTGATGCCGTACACTGTCTGGGCCTCGTCCACCAGCATATCCACAACCTGGCGGGATTCGGCGATAAGCTGCTTGGCCTCAAAGGACAGGGATACCTTAGCGTCCTTCCGGCAGACTGCCACCATTTCCTCAAGAGTCAGAGAATGACCGGTAATTACGATCTGTTCCATAGTCCGCGCCTCCACATTCAATTAAGCGTACTTTACGCTTTTATGATTTTTATTATAAATGATCGCGCAAAGAAACTCAATAGCAAAATTGGACTTTTTTCGAAAAAATAGGCATTTTTCGAATTTTCAGTGCTATATTACAAGTGTATCTGTTTAGTTAAATATCCTGCTTTCTTTTTTTCTTCAGTCGAATACATACATTCCGAAGAACGCCAGAAGTCCCTGACCGCAGTCATACTCCATACCGCACTTTTCAGTCAGCCTGCTGACAAAGATGCAGTAAGCAGACATACAGGAATACTGAAGCTCCGGGAAACGGCAGGGCTCGCCGGTGGTGATGGCGCAGGGATCGCACAGGGCACAGCCGCTGGCCCCCACCAGGAAGCCCTGATGCCCCTCCAACCGCAGCCGTTTGGCAAGACGGATCGCCGCTCCGTTGTGGCTTGCCTTGGCTTCCTTGATGGCCTTTTTATCGGAATAATCCGAGATTTCCCAAATGGTCTGAAGCACCAGTGCCTTCTTTTTACCTGTGACCCGTTGCTTCATCTCCTCCGGTGTGCCGCAGTCCGGTGGGCAGGAGTAATTAACGCCATATTTTCCGCAGAGATTTTCCTCGCAGTACGGACGAAAACTGGGGTCAAAGGGAATCTCGCTGGTATCCACTACCGCTGCGGCGGCAAAGCCCTCGCCTACGGCGCAGGCAATGATCTGTTCGTCTGTCATAACGCAAATCCTTCTTTCTGTGCTGTCAGTTTTGATGATGTTTGTAATCATATCACCTTCATTTCAAAAATGCAACGGCACACAATGGGTTTATTTAACAGACTCATCCATGTTTTTTCCCCGAAATTGGGGCAAGCTAGGTAAAATTGAACCTCATACAGAAAGGATGGTTCCTATGGCAAAATATAAGCGCGGCGTCAGGAGCTTCAAGCCGGAGTTTCCGCCGGTCCTTACCGCCTGGGCCAGCATCGCCGGAAAAAAAGAATCGGAAGGACCCCTGAAAAACACCTTTGATTACACCAGCACCGATACCTACTTCGGCGAAAAAACCTGGGAGAAAGCAGAGTGCAAATTGCAGCAGCTTGCCCTGGACACGGTGCTGAAAAAAAGCAAACACGCCATGAAGGATGTGGACATGATCTTCTCCGGGGACCTTCTGAACCAGTGCATCAGCTCCAGCTTTGCTCTGCGAAATACAAAGCTACCCGCCCTGGGACTCTATGGCGCCTGTTCCACCATGGCAGAATCTCTGCTTCTTGCTACCATGGCCGTATCCGGTGGCTTCGGAGACAGGGCCATTGCCATGACCTCCTCCCACTTTGCCTCCTCGGAGCGGCAGTACCGCTATCCCCTGGGCTACGGCGGGCAGCGAACACCCACCGCCCAGTGGACCGCCACCGGCGCGGGAGCGGTCATGGTCTGCGCCTCCGGAACGGGACCCGTTGTGGAAGCCGCCACCATCGGCACCATCCGGGATCTGGGCATCACCGACGCCAACAACATGGGCGCGGCCATGGCACCCGCAGCCTTTGAGACCATACGCCAGCACATGGAGGATCTGAACACCGCCCCGGAGGACTATGATCTGATCGTCACGGGGGACCTGGGCAAGGTTGGCAAGGAAATTGTCCGGGATCAGTTTTATAAAATCGGTGTGGACTTAAGCGGCCGCTATGACGACTGCGGCGTTCTGCTCTTTGACATTCAGAAGCAGGACGTCCACGCGGGAGGCTCCGGCTGCGGCTGCAGCGCCATTGTGCTGTGCGGCCATCTGCTGGACGAAATGAAGGCCGGCAGGATTAGACGGCTTCTGTTCTGCGGCACAGGTGCCCTGCTCTCCCCCACCTCCACACAGCAGGGAGAATCCATTCCCGGCGTCTGTCACGCCGTATCCATCAGCCGGAAGGAGGAATAAAACTTGGACTATTTAAAGGCGTTCCTTGTGGGAGGACTCATCTGTCTCATCGGCCAGATTCTGGTGGACAAGACCAAACTGACACCCGCGAGAATCCTTGTATGCTATGTGGTTTGCGGTGTCATTCTGGGCGCAATCGGCGTCTATGAGCCACTGGCGGACTTTGCGGGAGCCGGAGCCACCGTGCCGCTGACCGGTTTTGGCAGCACCCTGGCCAAAGGTGTCCGGGAGGCGGTGGATTCTCAGGGCTTCCTGGGCATTTTCCTGGGAGGTCTGAAAGCCACGGCAGGCGGTATCTGCGTGGCAGTGGTGGGCGCATTCCTGGCTTCCCTTGTTTTCAGGCCCAAGGACAAAGCCTGAGCAGCGTCCCCGTCTCCTTGCTCCGGCACATTTTTCGTATGATTCCGGAAAGCCCGGGCAAACTACCCCTGCGGAAAATTCCGTCACAGAAAAATTGGGAGGAACCTTAAAATGAACAATAATCAGAACAAGAACAACCAGCAGAACAACCAGAACCAGAATCAGAATCAGAATCAGAATCAGAACCAGAACAACCGCACCAACCAGTCCCAGAACAACCGCTAAAAGCCCAAAGAGCCAGGGAGTGTGCCGCTCCCTGGCTCTCTTTTTATGGGGATGATTATAGTGGGTATATCAGTTCCACGCGGTCTGACGGTGATGCTCCAGCTTCTTCAGATTCTCCTCGGAATCTTCACCCACGCAGCCCACCAGAAGATGCCGACGGTTTATCTGGTCATAGATGAAGTGATCCAGAAGGCGGAAGCCTTTGATCTGTTCCGTATTGCTGACATGAATGCGGGGGCCGGTGCAGCGGTGGCTGTGGCCACCGATGGACACATGGCGATCGTCCAGATAGGTAACCGGCAGCTTCTGGGCAATCATTTCCTTTACCTTTGCCTCCAGCTCGGCGATATCAAACTTTGGCGGTGTCTCCGGGAAGGAAATGACAAAGCCGTGGCGGGAATCGTCATGGCCGCAGCGTTCCCACTCCTCATAGGGCATACAGTACTCACACAGGTCTTCGGCGGTATGCGCCATCAGGCGGTAGGGCAGAGATCTATAAGCCACCTCCCGGATATCTCTGGGGTCCGGGCCAAAGAGGTTGGGCCGGGTAATGGACACCGTCTCACCTACGCCGATGAGCAAGTCGGCCTTGATATGCAGCAGCGGGTATACCAAATCAAAATGCTCTACGATCACCCGTTTTCCCTGGCTGACGGCGTCCATAATGGCATCGGCCAGCTCGGTCATCTGGGTAAAAGCGTTCTCAAAGCGGATATCCAGATGATAGGTATGGGGCGTGAAAAAGCCACGACCCATGTCCAGCAGCGGAAGCGGGCGAACATAGACACCGTCGTCATCATTGGTCAGGTCCAGACCGGGGAACATACCCCGAATCAGGGCGCTTTTGCCGGAGCCCGCGTCACCAATGACGCCGATCAGCTTGTCAAAGGGGGACAGATACAGTTGGGCCAGCTGCATACCCAGGGCATACATACGGTCATGTCCACGGGGGGCATAATAAGTGCTGAGTACATGGCTTGTCTGGCGGTCTTGCATGATAAATTCCTCCTATGTTTATAATAAATTGTGGTTTTTCAAATAAAGAAATGTGGTTTCCGGCACAAGTGCAGCAACCGCTTCCGGCTGATTGGTACCCAATAGTGCCCGGACGGCGCTGGCACTGACGCTGATCCCCTGCCGCTCCAGCCGGGAAATCTCCCGCACCCGGACCCCCCGGGGCGGCAGATGCTCCAGCAGAATTTGATTGTACCGGTCCGTCATGGGAGAAAGCGGCTCCGTACCAATATAGCGGTAGCGGATGCCGAATCTGGGCACAAAATGGTTCAGAAAGATTTCAAGATCCAGCTGGCAATGGATCTCCCCTGCCCTGTCCCTTTCCTTCAGAAAATAAGTGGGGAAGGTAGCGGAGGAAATCAGGTACGGCCCGGTGGGCAGCACCGTCACGTTGGAAAGGTCCTTCGTACCCTGCCGTACCAGCTCCAGACGGTCCCCGGCAGGAAACAGGCTGGCATCCTCCGACAGCACAAAGACATACACCCAATTACACTCCCTTGCAGCCGTTTCGATCAGGTATCTGTGCCCCAGGGTAAACGGGTTGCAGTTCATCACGGCAGCACCCACATTGCCCCCACGGCAGGGCACATCCAAGCTGTCCAGGAAAGTACCAATGCCGTTTTGCTGATTCTCCATCAGAAGCACATCCTCTGTCTGCGCCACGGGATAGAAGAACAGGGACGAAAACATCCACCGATTTTTGGGTTTGGTATATAGAAACAGATGCCTGTGTCCATGGGCAAAGGCATCCTGGCGCAGATGCGTCAACAAGGCAGCCGTCAGGTCCTGGCCCTGGCTGTCAGGCGCAACCGCGATGCATTTCAGCAGATTTCCCTTTCTGGAGCCTGTGGCAATCAGGCGTTCCCCTTCCCAGAGCAGCACCACCGCTTCCATGTCTTCGTCCGGCTCCAGGCCGTTTTGTGTCAGCAGCATCCGCCAGCATTGCTTCTTCCTGCCCCGCAGGACCGACAGCAGTTCCGCCTCCATGCTTTTCACACCTCTCCCAAGTTCCTGTCTTTTGAATATCTCCATTATACATGATGAGGCCCCGGTTGCAAAGGAAAAAATTTGGAAAAATGAATTGCAATAGAAGGAATTGTGTTATACAATACACGTGAGTTTCTGTCGCACAATTATTTCAAATGAATTCGGTATGAAAGGTGCTGCTTACATGATGGAAATCAAAAAATGCGCAACCGCGGGAACCATGGAATCCAGTGACGTCTATGTGGAGATCGAGCCCTCTGACACCGGGCTGGAGCTTCAACTGGAATCCGTAGTTCTGGAGCAGTATGGAGACTCCATCCGTGCTGTGGTTCAGGAGGTTCTCCGGCAGTGCGGTGTGGAAAAGGCCGCTGTACGGGTGGTGGACCGGGGCGCTCTGGAGTGCGTCATCCGCGCCCGGGTGGAAACCGCCGTTCTGCGTGGGAAGGAGGAAGCCTGATGCGCCGGTCTATGCTGTTTTTGCCGGGCAATACCCCCAATATGCTGATTAACGGCAATTGCCTGGGCTCCGACGCAGTGATCTTTGACCTGGAGGACGCCGTTTCCCCCAACGAAAAGGACGCCGCCAGAATTCTGGTCCGCAACACCATGAAATATATGGACTTCCATGGCTGCGAGATCATTGTCCGCATCAACTCCATCGATACCCCCTACTGGAAGCGGGATCTGGAGGAGATCCTGCCCCAGAAGCCCGGTCTCATTATGCTGCCCAAAACCGGCTCCGCTCAGGATGTGCTGGAAGCCGATGCCTATCTCTCCCAGCTTGAGAATTGTCTGGGATTCGCCCCCAACACTGTGGGTCTGATGCCTCTGCTGGAAACGGCCCTGGGTGTGGAGAATGCCTTTGCCATCGCCTCCGCCTCCAAGCGTGTGCGCGCCCTGTTCCTGGGTGCGGAGGACCTGACCGCTGACCTGCGCTGCAAGCGCACCAAGGAGGGCCGGGAGATTGAATATGCCAGAACCCGTCTGGTGGTGGCCGCCCGGGCCGCCGGAGTGGACGTGTACGACACGCCCTTTACGGATGTGAACGACGACGAGGGCATTTGGACCGATGCCAGCCTCGCCAAAGCCCTGGGCTTCACCGGCAAGGCCTCCATCTCCCCCCGCCATGTAGAGGTCATCAATCAGGTCTTCAGCCCCAGCCAGAAGGATGTGGACTACGCCTACGAGGTCATGGACGCCATCGCGCTGGCCAAAGAGCAGGGCCGTGGGGCCATTGCCCTCCATGGCAAGATGATCGACGCCCCCATCGTGGCCCGGGCACAGCAGACCATTGACATGGCCCAGGCTTTGGGCATGGGAAGGAGTGAACAGTGATGGCATCCAAAGTTGTGTCCTCCATCCGGGAGGCAGTGGCCCTCTCCGGCCTGAAAGACGGCATGACCGTCTCGTTCCACCATCACCTGCGCAACGGCGACTATGTGCTGAATCTGGTGATGGAGGAGATCGCCCGTCTGGGCATCCGGGATCTGACGGTCAACGCCAGCTCCCTGTTCGACACCCACGCGCCCCTGCTGTCCCACATTGAAAACCATGTGGTCACAGGCATTCAGACCAACTATATGGCCGCCGGTCTGGGCCGCGCCATCTCCCAGGGCTGCATGGAAAAGCCGGTGCAGTTCCGCACACACGGCGGCCGCCCCAGCGACATTTCCCTGGGCAGAACCCCTATCGATGTAGCCTTTATCGCCGCTCCTGCCGCCGACCCCATGGGCAACTGCTCCGGCAAGTACGGAAAGTCCGCCTGCGGCTCTCTGGGCTATGCCTTCGCCGACGCCATGTACGCAAAGAAAGTGGTGGTCATCACCGACAATCTGGTCCCCTATCCCCTGCAGGACTGGTCCATTTCCGAGGACTATGTGGACTATGTGGTGACGGTGGACGCCATCGGAAATCCCAAGGGCATCGTCTCCGGCACCACCCAGATCACCCGGGATCCTGTGGGTCTGGTCATGGCCTCCCACGCGGCCCAGATCATCAAGCATTCCGGCCTTCTGAAGGACGGCTTCTCCTTCCAGACCGGCGCAGGCGGCGCCTCTTTGGCTGCGGCGAAATTCCTGAAGGACATCATGCTGAAAGAGCATATTCAGGGCAGCTTTGGTCTGGGCGGCATTACGGGCTACCTGGTGGATATGCTTCAGGCAGGATGCTTCCGTTCTCTCATGGATGTGCAGTGCTTTGATCTGAAGGCCGTAGAGTCCATCCGCTCCGATCCCCGGCACCAGGAGATCTCCGCCATGCAGTACGCCAGCCCCAGTGCCAGAAGCGCCGTGGTGGACAGCCTGGATGTGGTGATTCTGGGCGCGACGGAAATCGATACGGACTTCAATGTAAACGTCCATACCGATTCCAACGGCTATATCATGGGCGGCTCCGGCGGTCACAGTGATACCGCAGCGGGAGCCAAGCTGTCCATGATCATTGCCCCTATGTTCCGGGCCCGTCTTCCCATCGTCACCGATCATGTGACCTGCGTTTCCACGCCGGGCAAGGACATCGATGTGCTGGTGACCCAGGGAGGCATTGCGGTGAATCCCAAGAATCAGGAGCTGACGCGGCGTCTGAAGAAAGCCAAGCTGCCTGTCATGGACATCCAGCAGCTGAAGGAGAAGGCGGAGGCCATCACCGGAACCCCCAGGCGTCTTCCCAAGGGCGACCGCCCGGTGGCCGAGGTCATTTACCGGGACGGCTCCAAACTGGACACCATCTATCAAGTGCCCCAGCGGCTGTAAGCTGTTGTCATAAAGAAAGTTGCTTTGAATAAGGAGGTAATTCCCATGAGAGAATTGTCCGCACAGCGGATCACTGAGGTGGTACGGAAGCTGTGCATCGAGGCCAACTGCCATCTGCCCCAGGATATGAAGACCTGCATCGAGCAGAGCTATCAGGCCGAATGCTGGCCCCAGGCAAAGGAGATCCTGGAGCGTATCATGGAAAACTACACCATTGCCGACAGTAAGGACCAGCCCATCTGCCAGGACACCGGCGTTGCCTGCGTGTTTCTGAAAATCGGTCAGGAGGTCCACATCAACGGCAGCATTTCCGAGGCGGTCAACGAGGGCGTCCGTCAGGGCTACCGGGACGGCTATCTGCGTAAGAGCGTAGTCCGGGATCCTCTGGACCGGGTCAACACCGGCGACAATACCCCCGCCATGATCTACTACGACCTGGTCCCCGGAGATCAGGTGGAGATCACCGTAGCCCCCAAGGGCTTCGGCAGCGAGAACATGAGCCAGGTCAAAATGCTCCGGCCCTCCGACGGGCTTCAGGGTGTGAAGGACTTTGTTCTAAAGGTGGTAGAGGAAGCAGGTCCCAACCCCTGCCCCCCCATTGTGGTTGGCGTAGGCGTAGGCGGCACCTTCGACAAAGCCGCTTACCTTGCCAAGAAGGCGTTGATGCGGCCTGTGGACACCCGCAACCCGGTTCCTTTCTACGCCCAATTGGAGCAGGAGCTGCTGGAAGAGATCAACGCGCTTGGCATCGGCCCCCAGGGCTTCGGCGGCAAAACCACTGCCCTGGCCGTAAACATCGAGCAGTTCCCCACCCACATTGCCGGACTTCCCGTGGCTGTGAACATCAACTGCCATGTGACCAGACATAAAACGGAGGTGCTTTGATATGTCCGTTCGTGTTACCACGCCTTTGACCCGGGAGCAGGCCCGCACCCTGAAGGCAGGAGACAGTTGTCTGATCTCCGGTGTTATTTACACCGCCCGTGACGCGGCCCACAAGCGGCTGTGCGAGCTGGTGGCCCAGGGCAAGGAGCTGCCCATGGAGATTCAGGACAGCATCATCTATTTCGTGGGCCCCACCCCCGCCAGGGAGGGTCAGGCCATCGGCTCCGCCGGTCCCACCACCTCCTACCGTATGGACGCCTACAGCCCCACTTTGATTGCCCAGGGCCAGACCGGCATGATTGGCAAGGGCAAGCGGGGTCCCCAGGTGATCGACGCCATGAAGGAACACGGAGCCGTGTACTTCGGCGCCATCGGCGGCTGCGGCGCGCTGCTCAGCAAATGCATCAAAAAGGCGGAGGTCATCGCCTATGAGGACCTGGGCGCCGAAGCCATCCGCCGGTTGGAGGTTGAGGATTTCCCTGTCATTGTTGTCATCGATGCCGAGGGCAATAACCTATATGAAACCGGCCGGGCCAATTACCTGGCCCAGTGCCCCAAGCCTTAAATAAAGCCTTACCCCCATTTCCCCCAGGAGGAGAACCTATGGATTCCATGTTTCACGTCAACCCCCAGTTGGACGTCCCCATCTATCAGCAGCTGGTGGACGCCATTCGAACGGCCATCAAATGCGGAAATCTCTCCGATGGGCAGAAGCTTCCGACGGTACATGAGCTGTCCGAGGAGCTGTCCATCGCCCGGGGGACCATCAAACGCGCCTACGATGAGCTTGCTCTGGCGGGTTTTGTTGAAAAAATCCAGGGTCGCGGAACCTTTGTCTCCTATCAGCCCGCCAGCTTTGAAAGCCGGAAGGAGCAGGCCATGGCAGCCATTGACAGCCTGCTGACCCAACTGGAGGAAATGGGCTTTTCCGCCGGGGAAATCAATATTTTCCTGAACCTGAAGCTGCGGGAGCGGGCAGAACAGGGTGCCCTGGTGAAAGCTGCCGTACTGGAATGCCATCCGGAAACCCTGTCCCGCATGACCCAACAGCTCCGGCAGCTTGGCCAGGTGGAGCTGTACTCCTATCTGCTGGACGCCATCCAGGAATACCCCTACAAGCTGCCGGAGGACGTGGATTTCATTGTCACCACAGCAAAACACGCCTCTTACCTGGAGCGCATTCTGCCGGTGGGCCGAAAAATCATCCGGGTAGCGCTGCGGTTGTCGCAGCCCTGCTTTTCGGAGATCATCCGGCTGCGCAAGGGTGTAACCGTAGGCATCCTCAGCTACAGCCAGCGCTTCGGCCGGCTGCTCCACGACACCTGCCTGTCCTATGCCGACGGCATAAGCCTACCGGAACCGGAGGTCTTCTCCCCGGAGCTGAACCTGGACCAGTACCTCCAGGACAAGGACGCCGTTCTGGTGCCAACCGGGTATGAAGCCTTTTTCTCCCCACAGGCCGGAGAAAAGCTGCGCAGGTTCTCCGCCTCCCGAAAGCTGATTCCCTGTCACTACGAAATGGATGAGGGTTCTTCCCTGTATCTAAAACTGAAAATACAGCGCATTCTGGAGGAAAAAACCATCTGAAATTTGTGCAACATGGAAAAAATGATTTAAAGTCTGTCGGAGCTGCTTCCATGTCTTGACAAATGTTCTGGTCCATCATAGTATATAGATATAGAACAATCGCGCAAATCCCTAAAATTTTACATGAGGTGTTGTCATGGATAACCGCGAGAAAAAAGTACTGGTCATCGGCGTCATCGGCGCAGATGTCCACGCAGTTGGTAATAAAATCCTCTACCACGCCTTTACGGAGGCAGGGTTTGAGGTGGTGAACCTGGGCGTTATGGTCTCCCAGGAGGAGTACATTGCCGCTGCCATTGAAGCGAACGCTGACGCCATTGTGGTCTCCTCCCTCTACGGACAGGGAGAGCTGGATTGCCGCGGCATGCGGGAAAAATGCGACGAGGCCGGCCTGAAGGGCATCCCCCTGCTGGTTGGCGGAAACATCGTCATCGGCAAGCAGAGCTTCGAGGATGTGGAGAAGCGTTTCAAGGATATGGGCTTCGACCGGGCCTTCCCTCCCGGCACTGCTCCCGAAACCACCATTCAGGCTCTGCGGGAGCTGCTGCACATGGATGGTGAGAAGCAGTGAAGCCTGTCCTGTTGATTGATTTCGGCAGTACATACACAAAACTCACCGCTGTGGATGTGGATGGCGAGTGTCTTTTGGGCACCGCCGCCGCTTATACCACAGTCCAGACGGATATCAACGATGGACTGACCCAGGGACTCCGGCTTCTGGAGGAAAAAACCGGCAAGCTCTATTATAGCCAGTGTTTTGCCTGCTCCTCCGCCGCAGGTGGTCTGCGCATGGTCACAAGCGGTCTGGTTCCGGAGCTTACCGGCGAGGCCGCCCGGCTTGCCAGTCTGGGAGCCGGCGCCAAGGTAGTGGGCGTCTACGCGTTTCAGCTCACAGAGGACGATCTGGAGGAAATTCAGGGCTTGAAGCCCGATATTTTCCTGCTGGTGGGCGGCACCGACGGCGGCAATACGGAATGTATTATCCACAACGCACGGATGCTGGCCTCTATGAAGCCGGATTTCCCCATCGTGGTGGCCGGAAATCGCACCGCAGCCCGGCAATGTGAGCGAATCCTGGAGGGCCGCGAGGTTCATGTCTGCCCCAATGTGATGCCGAAATTCGGTGTCCTGCAGGTGGAGCCCACCCAAAAGAAGATTCGGGAGATTTTTCTGAACCGCATCATTCAGGCCAAGGGCCTTTCCAAAGCCACCACCCTTTTGTCCGACATTCTCATGCCCACCCCCTCGGCGGTTCTCCAGGCCATGAATCTGCTGGCCAAGGGCTGCGAAGGTGAGATCGGCATCGGCGATCTGGTTGCCGTGGATGTGGGCGGCGCTACCACCGACGTTTACTCCATCGCCGACGGTATGCCCCAGCAGATGAATACGGTCTACAAGGGTCTGCCGGAGCCCTTCTCCAAGCGGACGGTTGAAGGCGACATCGGAATGCGCTACAGCATTCAGGGCATTGTGGATGCCGCCGGGCTGGACAAAATCTGCTCTCTCTCCGGCCTGGCTCCCGACACTGTCACCGCCATGGTGGCTGACCTGAAGGAGCACACCGATAAGGTGCCTGAGCCGGATTCCCCCCTGGAAAAGCTGGATTACGCTCTGGCCTCCTGCGCCATTGAGGAGGCCGTGACCCGCCACGCCGGTACCATGGAGGAGACCTACACCATGATGGGGCTGACCTATGTGCAGTCCGGCAAGAACCTGACGGGTGTCAAACAAATCGTAGTCACCGGCGGCAGCCTGATTCACACCCGGCGCACCGCCGAAATCGCCTCCCATGCGCTCTACTCCCCCCTGACTCCCATGTCTCTGCGGCCAAAGGCGGCGGACATCTGGGTCGACAGAACTTACATATTGGCCGCAATGGGATTGCTGTCCTCCTATTATCCCCAGACGGCCCTTCGTATTATGAAAAAGGAGCTTGAATACCATGGACATTCAGAACAAACGAATTCCTGAGGACGAATTTACCCGTCTTCGCCAGGAGGTACTGAGCCAGTGGCCCACCGGCAAGGACGTTAATCTACAGGAAGCTGTGGACTACCACAAGGCCATGTCCGATGATCGGATCTTCTCCAAGAAGCTGCTGAACGCCAAGCGGGACGGCCGGACGCTGGTACAGCCCCGTGCCGGTGTGCCTGTGATTGAGGAGCACATCAAGCTGCTGCAGTACCTGCAGGACAATGGCGAAGCCGACCTCCTGCCCAGCACCATTGACAGCTACACCCGCCAGAACCGCTATGCCGAGGCGGAAAACGGCATCAACGAGTCCATCCGTCTGCGCCGCGCCCTGCTCAACGGCTTCCCCGCCGTCAACATCGGTGTGGCAGGCTGCCGTCGGGTCATCGAAAGCGTACATACCCCCGTTCAGGTGCGCCACGGCACCCCCGACGCCAGACTTCTGACCGAAATCACCTACGCCGGTGGCTTCACCAGCTACGAGGGCGGCGGTATTTCCTACAACCTGCCCTACTGCAAGAACATTCCCATGGAGCGTACCATCCGGGATTGGCAGTATGTGGACCGTCTGACAGGCGTCTACGAGGAGATGGGCGTATCCATCAACCGGGAGCCCTACGGTCCCCTCACCGGCACCCTGGTGCCCCCCTGCATCTCCCACGCCGCCGCCATCATTGAGGCGCTGCTGGCTGCCGAGCAGGGCGTAAAGAACATCACTGTGGGCTACGGCCAGTGCGGCAACCTGGTGCAGGACATCGCCGCCATCCGGACCCTGCAGGAGCTTACCGATGAGTACCTGAAGAAGTATGGCTACGATGATGTGGAAGTCACCACGGTTCTGCACCAATGGATGGGCGGCTTCCCTGCCGACGAGGCCAAGGCCTTCGGCGTCATCGCATCCGGCAGCCTGACCGCCGCCTTGTCCAAGGCCACCAAGGTCATCGTAAAGACACCCCATGAGGCCGTGGGCATTCCCACCATGGAGGCCAACGCCGAGGGTCTGCGCTGCACCAAGCAGGTTGTGAACATGATGGCTGACCAGACCTTCGAGAACTCTCATCTGGAGGAGGAGAAGGAGATCATTCGCCAGGAGACCCGCTGCATTGTGGACAAGTGCTTCGAGCTGGGCGGCGGCGACATTGCCGTGGGCGTCTGCCGTGGTGTGGAAGCCGGCGTTCTGGACGTACCCTTCGCCCCCTGCCGCGCCAATGCCGGTCTCATGCTCCCCTGCCGCGACAACGAGGGTGCCGTTCGTATCCTGAACACCGGCAACCTGCCCTTCACCCAGGAGCTGAAGGATTTCCACGCCTCCAAGATCAATGAGCGGGCCGTAGCCGAGAAGAGAAAGGCCTCCTTCCAGATGGTCATCGATGACGTTTACGCCATCGGCAAGGGCCGTTTGGTGGGCAGACCCAGATATTAAGCCGCAGATATACCCATTTCATCAAAAATAAAATAGGAGCGAATAATCATGAAAATCGTAGATGTAATCTGTTCCGCCGGGCGGACCGGCTTCTACTTTGACGATCAGCGCGCCATTAAGCAGGGCGCAGGTCACGACGGCGTGTTCTATGTGGGCCAGCCTGTGACCGAGGGCTTCCGCTCCGTCCGTCAGGCCGGTGAATCCATATCCGTCATGCTGGTGCTGGAGGACGGCCAGATCGCCTATGGCGACTGCGCGGCCGTTCAGTATTCCGGCGCGGGCGGCAGAGATCCTCTGTTCCTGGCTGAAGATTTCATCCCCGTCATTGACAAGTACATCAAGCCCCAGCTGGTTGGCAAGGAAGCCGACGACTTCCGGGGCCTGTGCCGCATGATGGAGGCCATTCAGGTAGAGGGCAAGCGGCTTCACACCGCCATCCGCTATGGCGTGTCTCAGGCCATTCTGGACGCCGTTGCCAGAGCCACCGGTCGGCTCATGTGCGAGGTTGTGGCCGACGAGTACGGCTGCACCGTGTCTGAGACCCCCATTCCCATCTTCACCCAGTCCGGCGATGACCGCTACGACAACGCCGACAAGATGATTATCAAGGGCGCTCAGGTGCTGCCCCACGCCCTGATTAACAACATCGATACCAAGCTGGGCCGCAAGGGCGAAAAGCTGGCTGAGTACATCGGCTGGCTCCGGGATCGCATTCTGAGCAACCGCACCGACCCCAACTACACCCCTGTGCTGCATGTGGACGTGTACGGCACCATTGGCGCAGCCTTCGGCAACAACAATTATAAGGAAATGGCCGACTACATCCAGAAGCTGGGCGAGATCGCCAAGCCCTTCCACCTGCGCATCGAAGGCCCCATGGACTGCGACTGCGACCGTGAGACCCAGTTGATCGCCCTGGCTGGTCTGACCAAGGAGCTGGACGACCGTGGCATCGATGTGGAGCTGGTTGCCGACGAGTGGTGCAACACCCTGGAGGACATTAAGCTCTTCGCCGACCACAAGGCCGGGCACATGGTCCAGATCAAGACTCCCGACCTGGGCGGCATCAACAACACCATCGAGGCCGTGCTGTACTGCAAGGAAAAGGGCATCGGCGCTTACCAGGGCGGCACCTGCAACGAGACCGACCGCAGCGCACAGGTTTGCGTCCAGTGTGCTATGGCTACCCAGCCCGACCAGATTCTGGCCAAGCCCGGCATGGGCGTGGACGAGGGCTACATGATCGTCTACAACGAAATGAACCGCATCATGGCTCTGCGCAAGGCAAGAAAGAACCTGGGCAAATAAAACGAATCATTGGAGGCTGCCTCATTTTGGGTGAGGTGGCCTCCTTTTTGTTTTGGG
>JBJDYK010000167.1:0-25439 GCA_051867275.1 Faecousia sp. | reverse complement strand
TAGTAGACGTGGGTATGTCAGGAACCCTGTATCGCACAAACTTTTTCATTGAGGCTGATTTTTTCGAATCATTTTGAGGCAGTGCCAAAATCCTATTTTTTAAACAGCTTTTTCCAGAAGCTCTGGGAGCCGCGCTTTTTGGGGGTTCTCACCGGGGCGGCTTTGATGGCGTCGTCCATCAGCACCTCCTGACAGTTGATGGGGGTGGTGCCGGTGGTCACGCGGCGATAGGTTCCGTCCGGGCGCATTCTGCGGGCCTTGGTGTTGTCGGAATGCTGAACCTCCATGACGCGGTGAATCTTTTTTCGGATATCGGGGCAGGTGATGGGACAGGCCACCTCCACACGGTGATCCATGTTTCGGGTCATAAAGTCGGCGGAGGAAATATACATGATCTCGTCCTCACCGGTGCCGAAGGAATAGATCCGGGCATGCTCCAGATAGCGGCCCACAATGCTGGTGACCTGAATATTCTCCGTCTCTCCCTCCACCTGGGGCAGGATGCAGCAGATACCCCGCACGATCATCTCAATGCGCACGCCTGCGCGGGAGGCCTCCCGCAGCTTCTGAATCAGCTCCAAATCCGTAACGGCATTGAGCTTCAGGAAAACAGAGCCCTTGGCGCCCTTGGCGATCTCCCGGTCGATCAGCTCCAGAATCCGGGGCTTCATGGTGGTGGGGGAGGCCAGAAGCTGGCCATAAGTGCCCTCCAGGTTTCCGATGGCCAGATCCTTGAAGAAGGTGTTGGCATCCACGCCGATGGCCTGGTTGGAGGTGATATAGGACAGGTCCGTATACTGTTTGGCGGTATTTTCGTTGTAGTTTCCGGTACCCACCTGGGTAATGTAGGTAATGCCGCCCCGCTCCCGCCGGGTTATCAGGCAGATTTTGGAGTGAACCTTGTAGCCCTCCATGCCGTAGAGAATGCGACAACCCGCCTCCTCCAGACGCTGGGACCAGTCGATGTTGTTCTGCTCGTCAAACCGGGCCCGCAGCTCAATGAGAACGGTCACATCCTTGCCGTTTTCCGCGGCGGCGCAGAGATACTCCACCAGCTTTGCCTGGCGGGCCAGACGGTAGATGGTGATTTTAATGGACAGAACAGCCGGGTCCATGGCAGCCTCCCGGAGCATCTGCAAAAAGGGCTCCATGGACTCATAGGGATAGGACAGCAGCACATCCCGCTTCATAACCTGCTTCAGCACACTTTCGCCGGGAACCAGGTCCGCCGGCATCTGGGGCGTGAAGGGAGGATAGGTCAGCTCCTGACGCAGAGCATGGGGAAGGCACTCCGGCATGGAGAAGGCATACCCCATTTTCATGGGGGAGGACGTAACATAGACCTGCTTCTTGCTGAGCTGCAGCTTTTCACACAGGTACTGGGAAAAACGGCCCGAAACAGCACAGCTCAGCTCCAGACGCACCGGGGCCATCCTGGCCCGCTGATGCAGAAGCTGCAGCATTTTCGCCCGGAAGTCATCATTGAACTCCATAGAATCGTCGGAAGGGGTGATGTCGGCATTTCTGGTTACGCAGAACGACACCTTTTCCACAACGGTATAGGGCCGGAACACCCGCTCGAGCTGGGACAGAATCAGGTCGGCCGTATGAACGTAGCGCACTTCGTTGCCGGGCAGATACAGAACCTCCGGCAGGGAGGCGGGAATCGGGATGACGCCGAACAGAATCTTGTTTTTGCTTTGCAGCAGGGCACCTGCGTGAATCACCTTGTTGGCCAGGTGGGGGAAGGGATGGTGACTGTCTATGATTTGGGGAGACAGCAGCGGCTCGATTTCATTGGAGAAATACTGCCGCAGATATTTCTGATCCGCCTTGTCCAACTCCCCCGGCTGCAGGCAGGCGATGCCGTAGCCGGCCAGAAGCTGGTGCAGTTGGCGGCAGATGTCATCCCGCTCCTGCATCAGAGGCCGGACGGCGGTGAAAATCGCGTCCAATTGCTCCCGGGCGTTCATGCCGGTTTTGTTGTCCGCACCGCTGTCCTTGGCCAGAGACAGGGTGTTCAGACTGCCCACACGGATCATGAAGAATTCGTCCAAATTGCTTGTGAAAATAGAAATAAATTTCAGACGCTCCAAAAGGGGCACCTGTTCATCCAGAGCTTCCTGCAGGACCCGCTCGTTAAAGCGAAGCCAGCTCAGCTCCCGGTTCTGCATATACCCGCCGGAGGAAACACCCATAACATACACCGCTTTCCAGTCGCAGCGCCCAATCGTTTCCGGAAAATCAGGCGCAAAAGTTCAAAATATAGTATAGTATATCGTTTTTTATCTAATTTGGCTATAGGTTTCTGTAAAAATACTGGAGGGCGATTGCCCTCCAGCAGCTTTCTTATGAGCGGAGCGTTCCGTTATCGTCCTTCAGCAGCAGCTTGTCTGCGGCGAAGAGAGCGCCGTAGAGGATCAGCGCGATCCAGATGGTAAAGTGAAGGCTCAGAGAGTATTTAAGCGTCATACCAAAGGCACTCTCTTTACCGGAGCCGGTGATCCAGAACAGAATCATGTAGACCACCGTCCCGAACAGGGCAACCATGGTCAGCAGATCAAACAGCTTCTTGGTTTTGGTGGTGCCGTTGTTCAGGTTCAGGAAGGTCAGAACGCTGAGGGCGGTAAGGCCCAGAGAAACAAGACCATAGAGGATGTTGACAATGTGCAGCCCGGTAAACTCACCTGAATCATAGAGATCGGAAATGGGACCGCTGCCAGAATCGGACTGTCCCGCACCGGAAACGCTCATTTTCACATCGTAAGTACCGAAAAGGTTCATGATGGACAGAACCAGACTGAAGACGGCCACAACGGCCAGGACGATGATGAGATACCGCTTAAACAGCGCCGCATAGGAAAGCCATGCCCCCGTTGACTGCCGCGGGAGCGGGGGCGGGAGCCGTGGGGATGGGTTGCCCCTCTTGGGGAAGCCGGGCGCCGCACTTGCCGCAGAACAGCTCGCCTTCCTGACAGGGGGTGCCGCAGGATTGACAGAATTTAGCCATAATTATTCCCCCTCTGATTTGGCTTGCTAAAATATGAAACCGGGATTATTATAACCCAACGCAGAGGAAGTGTCAACCAAATTCATCAAAATCTGAGGGGGAAATTACTCCATCAGGAAGAACAGCGCGATGGTCAGGAGAGGATTAGGGGCTTCCTCGGAGCCGTCCGTAATGAGCAGCAGCAGGATCAGCAGCATCAGCAGATCCCCGGTGTCCATGTTCCGGGGCAGCAGCCCGGACAAAAAGCTGGTGGCGCTGTGAGGCTGAAGCGGCCGTGGTTCCGGACGGGCGCAGGTCTGGGAGGGAGCCTCCGGCGGGCGGTCCCGTGGCATCTCCTGCTGCGGGGACGGCTTTGGGGGCGGCGTATTCTGCGGCGGCCTGGCAGGCTCCGGAACCCGGTCATGCCGAAATCCCCCATCCTGCCTGGGGGTGTAGCGATTATACATGGGATTCACCTGCCTTGTGTGAGATTTTTTGAAAAACCCTGCAAAGCGTTGCCCGCAAGCCGGGAAATTCTGGCGATCTGGATGGCGCGCTCCAGCTTTTGGGCCCGCTCCGGACGGACAAAGGGCTTCAGCGCCTGTATCAGGGCGATCTGGCGGTCATCGCCGCCCATGGAGCGGGACATTTGAAGCAGGGTCCCCATAAGCTGGGTGGCATCCGGCATCCCATCCGGCATAGGGGCGGATGAGGGGGGCGGCGGGGAGGAGGGCTCCGGGGAGCCCTGGAGTCCCAGACTTTGTGCCAGCGCGTTCATCTGCTCCATGGCCTGGGGATTGGACATGACCTGGGCCAGAAGTTCATTTAAATCAGGCATTTTTCCATCAGCCTCCTCCGTAACGATTCATAAACTCCGCCGCCTCCGGGGAACTGGTCAGGGGACGCAGAAGCTCCCTGGCTTTGGCGGTATCTCCGGACTTTGCCGCGTCCATGGCCTGCTGGAGCAGAGCCGGATCGGATTGCTGCACCATGCGCAGAAGCTGCTTTCCCTCCGGCGTTGACAGAAGCTTTGTCAGCTCTGCCATAGAAAATTTCGGATTTTGCTGCATTTCCATTGCCTCCCGTCAAAATGCCTGTTATAATAGCAATGCGCATGCCGCATTTCTGATATACTATATGCGGCCGGGTGGAGGTTTGTGAACGGTGAAAGTGCTGGTTTTTTCGGATTCTCATGGCTACATGGACGGTATGCTGGCAGCGGTGGAAAGAGAAAAGCCCCAGGCCATGATTCACCTGGGGGATATGTGGGCGGACGGTCAGGCATTGGGCCGGGCTGCGCCCCAGGTGCCCATGTATCGGGTGGCGGGAAACTGTGACCGGTACAGCTATGAGCCGGGGCAGGATCTGACCATCCTACGGACCCTGGGCGGCGCGGTGTGCTATATGACCCACGGGCATCTTCATGGTGTAAAGCAGGGCCTGCTGCGGCTGTCACTGGCGGCCCGGGAAGCCGGGGCCTCTGTGGCGCTGTTTGGCCATACCCATTGCTGTTGCTGCCAGGAGCAGAGCGGTGTGCTGCTGGTGAATCCCGGCTCCTGCGGCAGGTACGGCGGAACCTATGCCGTGCTGAACATTGAAAACGGCACGGTAAACTGCGAAATAAAGAAAATCGATCTTTGAGGGAGGAATTGCAATGGTATTGACGATTGACATTGGAAACTCCAACATCGTTCTGGGGGGCGTGGAAAACGGAAGTATCCAATTCCAGGCCCGGATGGTAACAGACAGCATCAAGACCAGCGATCAGTACTGCGCGGAGCTGAAGACCATGCTGGAGCTGTTTCATGTAAAGCCGGAGGAGGTGGAGGGAAGCATTGTTGGCTCCGTAGTGCCTCCCGTCCTCAATTCCTTCCGGACCGCCATCCGCAAGCTGACGGGAAAGAATTGCCTGGTGGTGGGCCCCGGCATCAAAACCGGCCTGAACATTCAAATTGACAATCCGGGGCAGACCGGCGCGGATCTGGTGGTGGGGGCTGTGGCGGCCCTGCGGGGCTATCAGCCGCCGCTGATTCTCATCGATATGGGCACTGCCACCACCATTTCGGTGCTGAATCAGGAGGGCGCCCTGATTGGCGGCTGTGTCTGTCCGGGCGTGAAGATCTCCCTGGACGCACTGACCAGTAAGGCGGCTCTGCTGCCGGCCATCAGCCTGGACCGGCCGAAGCGGGCCATCGGAAGAAATACCATTGATTGTATGCGCAGCGGTATTATGCTGGGAACCGCCTCTATGCTGGACGGACTGATTGGGCGCATGGAGGAGGAGCTGGGCACCAAGACCACGGTGGTGATCACAGGCGGCCTGAGCAAGTTCATCGCCCCTCTGTGCAAAACGAAGATGATCTATGATGAGGACCTGATTCTCAAGGGCCTGTGGGCGCTGTACCAGGAGAATCGGAAATAGAAGGAGGCGTTGCCAATGGCACGAAAGGACGAATACGCACTGGACTATCCCTTTGCTCCGGCCAAAGTCCTGTCGGCCATTGCGGATGCCTATGGAACGCCGGTGTTTGTTTATGACCGTGCCACCCTGGAGCAACGACACCGGCTGGTGTGTGATGGGTTTTCCTGGAATCCCGGTTTTCGTCAGTTCTTCCCGGTGTGCGCTGCCGATCACCCGGAAATTCTCCGGATTCTGCTGGAGGCAGGCAGCGGTCTGCTGTGCGGCAGCGGCGCGGAGCTGAAGCTGGCCCGGCTTGCAGGAGCAACGGGAGAGAATCTGTTGTTTCATTCCTGTTTTCCCGGATATGAGGAGTGGGAGATGGCGATTCGGTCCGGTGCCACCATCATTCTGGATCACCCGGATCAGCTTGAGGAGCTGCGCCGGGACACCTATGGCGACCGGGTTTTGGGTCTTCGCCTGAGTGCCGACGGCTGCGTCACCTTGTCCGGTCAGGTTCTGGCAAAGGGGCATTCCAAATTCGGTATGCTGGAGGCGGAGCTGCGGAAGACAGCCCGCCTGGCTGTGAGCCGTGGCTTTCGGAAGCTGGGCCTGTACATGATGGCCAGTGCCAATGTGTATCAGCCGGGCTATTATGCCGCGTTGGCCAAAACGCTTTTGAAGCTGGCGTTTCTGATTCAGCAGGAAATGGGCGCACAGGTCTGCTGGTGTAATCTGGGCGGCGGCCTGAGCTGGGATGCTCAGCAGGCGCATACACTGGATATTGGATTGGAGGCCCAGAAGGTCCGGGAAATCTGGCAGCAGATGACCCAGGGGCAGACGCCTATGGCCTTCCATACGGAGCTGGGGCGGTACGTTGCCATGCCGGCGGGAATTCTGCTGACCAGGGTGCGGGGTATCAAGCGTCACACCTGGTCCATCGTGGGACTGGATGCTTCTGTTTCCTGTCTGCCAAAGGCGGCCGCGTCCTACGTCCAATATCATGTATCGGCCCTGGGAAGGTATAAGCTGGCCAACCGGGAGACCTACCATCTGGTAGGCCCCACCCCGGACGCGGGGGACATCTTCGAGGGCAGCTACATCCTGCCGCCTCTGGAGACCGGTGACATTCTGGTGTTCCATGGGGCGGGTGCCTATGGGCAGACCCTTTCCAACACCTACCGTGGCACCCTTCGCTGCCCGGAGGTGCTTCTGGACAGGGACGGCCCACGGCTGATCTCCCGACGGGGCACTTTGGAGGACTGCACCGCTTTCCTACAGGGAAATCATCAGTAAAAGCAGAAAAATCAGCAGAAACCCGCCGAGGGCAAAGGAAACAACCGCGTCTATGAGTTCTGCCGCCGCCCGCAGGGGAGAACGTTTGGCAGATGCAGGCTTTTCCTGCAGGGCCGGAATGGTAATGACTGCGTAAACCTGCGCTTTTTTGGATTCCAGATGGGGCATCAGATCAATCACTTTCTCCATAAGTATCTCCATTCTGCCGCTGCCGTGCTGCCACGAAAAAACGACAGACCGACAGGAAGCGGCGATTTGTGATTTGCGGCCTGTAAGAGTTCTCTCTTTTCGTCCGCAACCCAATGATACCGCTTTTAAAGCGCATATATTTGTACAATTACAGATCATTTCAGAAAATGCACCCACTGTAGGGGAGGGTCATGACCCTCCCGGCGGCAGGCACCGGAATTTCAAACAGATTTGGGCGAATTCGCAGAGATTTTGTCTGGAATTCGCCGAAATACGGCGCAAATTGTTTCTGCATACTGCCGGGAGGGTCATGACCCTCCCCTACAGGTTGTGTTGCGAAGCTGCGTTATGTCGATAAGCATATTTCAGAATTCGACATGGCCGTCCATAAAACCGGGTTTCCTGCGGATACTATGTAATGGGGGCCACTTGCACTTTCTGTCAGAATGTGATATGATGTGGATGTGCTGTTACGAAACAGCCAGGGACAATGGCGCATGGGAGGGCTGTTACAATGAAGCTGAAATCCGTAGGCAGATTTTTCCAATCTGCGGGGCAGTTCATTTTTTACTTTCGAAAGGTGTTTATGGCGATCCCCGTGGTGGTGGCGGCGATTTTGCTTGCAAAACACAGCCAGGCGGTGCTGCCGGACCAGGTGGGCCTGATGCTGTCGGAAAGCGGTACGTTCTCTCTGACGGTGACTAAAACCCAGGCGGTCTGGGGTCCCGCAATCCTGACCGGTGGATGCCTTGTATGTATGTTCCTTTCCAGAAAGGCCTTTTATCCCTGGCTCATTTCGGTGATCACCCTGGTGATTCCGCCGCTTCTGGTGATGTTCAATCAGTTCTTTTAAAAGCATAGAAAAAACCTGCTGAAGGGCTCCAGGCCTTTCAGCAGGTTTTTGGTTCAGTCGGAGGTGGTTTCAAATTTTCCCTTTTTCCTGGGGCGGTAGACAAGGATGGCGATCACGGAAAATACCAGCAGCGCCCCCAGGGAGATGGTAAGCCCCTGACGGAAGGCGGTATTTACATAGCGGAAGGTAACGGTGTGGGTCCCGGGGGTGAGACGCAGGCCCAGCATGGCGTCGCAGACCGCCAGAATTTCCGCCGGCTGTCCATCCACCTCCGCAATCCAGTTGCCGTTAAAGGGGATGGAGGTGTAGAGGGTGGTGGCTCCCTCGGAGACCTGAACGGTGCCGGAGACCGTGGTTCCGTCGCAGACATCCGGGTCCCAGACGCCGCTGCTCAGAAGCTCATAGCCCTCCCGGAACACATCCGAGTTTAAAACGGCGGCGTTTAAGCCAATTCTGCCGTCCTCGCCGTTCTTGCAGGCGAATTCCACCTCAATCAGGTCGCCGCTGGCGCATTGGCCCACAGCCAGCATCTGGTCCAGGCTCAGCTTTTCGGAGCAGACCTCCGTACTGTTTTTGTAGATAGTCAGACTGTTTCGCTTGGAGGCGGACAGGTCCAGGCACACAAAGCCGTCCTGGGGTACCGTAAAGGAAATGGTAATATCCCCATCTGCGTTGGCGGTGTAATTGCAGTTGCCATAGACCTTTGTGGATGAGACGGAAAGGTTCTCGTCCCAATCGGTGCCATAGCTCCGGATTCTGGTGAAAACATCCTCCTGGATGCCGGTGGCTGCGGAGAACAGCCGGTTCTGGAAGTCAAAGCCGCCGGGGCTTCCGCTTTCGGTGGTGATGGTGTCGATTTCGTCTTGCACCATGAAGCCCAGAGGCAGGTAGGCGTCATTTTCCAGCAGGTACACCTGACCCATGTTGTAAACGGCGTGATAGTAATTGCTTTCCAGCAGCTTTCCGTCCCGGCACAGCAGGTATTTCAGACCCAGGAACAGATTGGACACGGGGGAGGCCTCCTCGTAGCTGTAGCGGTTATAGGAGGGCTTCGCGCCATAGCCCAGGGCAGCCATAAATTTGGTGACCCGGACATTGGCGGAGGAGGAAAACATGGTAATGCCCGCGTAGCCGTTTAAGGCGTCGTCATTCAGAGTCTGGGTGTGGGTGACCTCCGCCCGGTAGAAGGGAGTGTCCGCCTCCAGAGACTCCATGTGGGCAATGACATCCCGGGCATCCTCCCGTCCCTTGGGATAGTCGGACACGCCGGTTCCCCCAAAGTTGACGCCGAAGATCACAAGGCTGCATGTCATTTCCAGAGCAAGGGCCCCCAGCAGAAGCAGAGCGATGTTCCGGTTGTACAGCTTTTCCTCCGGCCCCAGGGGAACCGGCTTTACGGTAATGCCGTCTTCTGTTTCCTCCTTTACCCGCTTCGGCCGCTTTTCGCAGAGGGAAAGACCCAGATAGATTCCCAGGAAAACCAGATTGAACAGCAGGAAGATCCAGTCAAACCGGGAATCGGAGCAGGCTGCCATGGCTAGGAAAAGGACGGCCGAAAGAACATAGACCCATTTGGGATTTTCCTCCCGCAGAAGGTAGGCCCGGTACCCGGCCACCAGCACCACGAAGGAGAACAGGAAGCTGAACCGGTAGGGGATCATGTTGGTAAAGTGGAAGCCGTGCCAGATATAGTCCAACTGCCGCAGAATAAAGCTGACCATAAAGAACAGCAGCAGAAACACGGTACACAGCTTCTCCCGCAGCCGGATTTTTTTGGACGCCAGGAACTGGAACAGCAGCATCATGGGGAAAATACCGCAGTACAGGTTGGGAAGCCCCTCCTTAAAGGTGGGGGTAAGGCCGCCGGCGGTGTTGCCGGCCACCTGCCGCATGGCGTCCAGAAGCCCCTTCCAGGTGTTTTCGTCGGCAATGTTCAGGCTGAAGGTGGTGGGGAATTTGTTGACGCTGGAGTAGGTATTGCCCAGGGCCATGAAGGCTGGCAGCTCCAGAAAGGCGGTCATGGCAATGCCCAGACCGGAGAACAGGAACATGAGTCCCAGATCCGCCAGGAACCGGCGAAAGCTCCGGCAGCAGCAGATCTGGTACACGATGAAGCACAGACCCACAAAAATGCAGGTAAAAAAGCCAATATAATAGTTGGACACCACGGATAAAAACAGGGTCAGGGTATACAGCAGGAATTTGCGCTCCCGCAGGAGGGACACCATGCCCAGAATCACCAGAGGCAGCAGGGCGAAGGTGTCCAACCACATGATGTTCCACTGATAGCCCAGGGCCCAGGCGCACAGGCCGTAGCAGGCGGCAAAGACGGTGGTTCCCGGGTCAACCCGCTGGAACAGCTTTTTCAGCAGCAGGAAGAAGAATAACCCGGCCAGACCCAGCTTCACAGGCACCAGCATGGAAAAATAGGCCAGCAGCATGGACTCGGGCACAATCACGGACAGAAGATTCAGGGGCGACGCCAGATAATAGGCAGCCAGAGCCAGATAGTCCACACCCATGCCCATGTTCCAGTTGTACAGCAGGGAACCGCCGGAGCGCAGGGTGTCCCGAAATTCCACGAAGAAGGGATAGTACTGGTGGTACATATCCGAATAGAGAATCGAATAGGGGCCAAAGGGGCAGTACCGGCTGATCAGCATGACCATGGTATATCCGAGAAAGGGAAGAAAAAATGCAAGCAGGAGATATTTTCGGTCAGATTCGAGGCTCTTGATGCGCTTCATTGGAGTCATTCCTTTCGTATGCCGCCCTAAATACCAAATGATTATTTCAGGGATTCGCTGTGGTTCAAGACCAGGGAGCTGTAGAGGAACAGCACATCCTGATCGGTGAAGGTGATATAGTTGTTAATCAGGGTGCTGCTCATATAGCGGATGTCCACCAGGGTGACCTTGCTGTAGGAGGCTGCCAGAAGGGGAGCCAGACTGCTGCCAAAGGAGTCCCGGAACAGAACCAGTTCCTTGTCGGAAGGAGCTGCAGGGTTATAAATCTCCTGAATGGGGGCCGCGCCTCCCAGATACAGGTCATAGGAATCGGCGCCCTGGGCTTTTTCCAGGTTGTACAAGGGAATCGGTTTGCCGGTGGACAGATCCGTTACCCGGCAGCCCTCCAGTGCCTCGCTGGTCAGATAGAGCAGAGGATCCGGGGCCAGGGGAAGGGCGGATTGTCCTGCGTAGGCGCCCAACAGGGTCCCGGCGGAGCGCTCCTCCAGGTTATCTTCGGAAACAGGTGTCCCCATTTGCTCACACAGCAGCTTTGCCACCGGAGGAAGGCACTCCTGCCGCCAGTGGGGGTCCGTTTTGTAGTAGCTTTCCTGGGACAGGGCATCGGAAATGTCGAGAAACTCCATGGAGAGTCCGTCCTTCAGCAGCTCCTCCATGCGGGCGTAATCCATGGTGGGATAGCCCAGTTCCGCGGCAAGGAAATAGTTTTTGTCCGGTACGATGGCAAAATAGGTGTTCACCTGGGTGCCGTTCAGGCAAGTATCCTGAATGTTCCGGACGCGCTTGACCACATTGGCGATGGAGATCTCCCGCAGGGGATAGTCCAGCTTTTCGGCTCGTCCGCCGGAAAGATAGATGCCGTTGTTGTCCAGTTGGCCAATGCCGTAGTAAAGATAGAGGGATTTCAATGTGCGCAGGTTCTCCCGCATGGGAAACTGATCCATGGCGGCGTTTTCCACGGCGTCCATGAAACGGCCGTTCAGAATATCGGCCTTGGATGCATCGGACCACTGGGCCAGATTCCGCCGCTCCGTCAGTGAGACGGGATTCCTGCCCAGAAGCATGGCGATTCCGCCGCCCAAAAGCAGGGAAAACAGCAGCACGAGGGTGAAGATTTGTCGTTTCATATGGCCTCCTAGAAGCGGAAGTAGAGGAAGGGGTTAAAGGAGCCGTCCACCAAAAACGCGGTGCAGAGGACCAGAAGGGCAGCCAGAAACACCGGCTTCGCCCAGACCACCACAGGCCCCAGCCTGCCCGCCTCCAGACGCTTGCAGACGCTGCTTCCCAGGGGGGTGGAGGCCACGGCGGCCAGCACCAGAAGCCCCAGGTTGCTGCGCAGGCAGTAGAGGCTTTCGGCGTTATAGCCGGGCAGATGATTCCATTGGAGCATGGCCTGCAAATCCTCCACAGCCTGGGCCATGGAGTTGCTGCGGAACAGGACGAAGCTGAGAATCAGAGCCAGAATCACATAGATATGGCCCAGCCACCGCTGACGCTCCAGGAGCTTCAGGAGCCCCAGCTTTTCCACCATCAGCAGCAGGGCGAAAAAGAGTCCCCACAGCAGGAAATTCCAGCCTGCGCCGTGCCAAAGACCGGTCAGGCACCAGACCACCAGAATGTTCAGAAGCCACCGGATTTTCCCCACCCGATTGCCGCCCAGGGGAATATATACATAGTCCCGGAACCAGGCGCCCAGAGTCATGTGCCAGCGACGCCAGAATTCCGTCAGAGAGACGGAGAGGAAGGGATAGTTGAAATTCTCCGGAAAATGAAAGCCAAAAATCTTTCCAAGGCCGATGGCCATGTCGCTGTAGCCGGAAAAATCCAGATAAATTTGCAGCAAATAGGCCACTGCCGCCAGCCAGGCAAAGAGTACCGTAGGCGCGGTGCTGTTCTGGTAGGCCTGGCAGATCATACCCAACTGGTTGGCCAGCAGCACCTTTTTTCCCAGACCGATGAGAAAACGCTCCGCACCGGCGCAGGCCAGCTCCAGGCTGCACTGCCGGTTTCGGAGTTCCGCGGCGATGTCCCGGTAACGCACGATGGGACCGGCGATGAGCTGGGGAAACAGCACCACATAGGCGGCAAAATCGATGGGATTCCGCTGCACCTCCGCCTTGCCCCGGTACACATCGATGATGTAGCTGAGGATCTGAAAGGTGTAGAAGCTGATTCCGATGGGAAGGGCCAGCTTCAGCAGAGGAATGCCCGTATGAAACACATCATTTACTGTAGAAATGATGAAATCCGCGTATTTAAAGTAGGCCAGCATACCCAGGGTAACCACAATACCTAGGGCGGCCACACTGCGGGATATGGCCTTGCTGCGGATGTGTCCCAGAGCCAGACCGGAGGCATAGCCCACAAGGATGGAGATGAGAATCAATACGAGGTACTTGGGCTCCCCCCAGCCGTAGAAAAGCAGGCTGAAGAGCAAAAGCACCCCGTTCCGCCCGCCCTTGGGCATCAGAAAATAAACGAGAATCAGGCAGGGAAGAAACAGATACAGAAAAGTTAGACTTGAAAACAGCATAAAACGATCCAACTGGCACATCTGCCGGATCGCAACAGATCCGGCAGACGGTCAGCACATTCAGAATTATTTTGTCAGAATCAGGTCCAGCTCGCTGCCCACCGCGGTGGAGAAAGCCTTCATCATGTCGTCGGCCAGGGTCTCGGACATGGAACTGGAAACCATAACCAGAACCAGGATGTCCTGGTACAGGCCGACGCGCAGGTTGTCCGCGCTCACGCAGATCCACTTGGCGGGGTCCACGCCGCTGAGAACCAGATCCGCCACTTCCTCCCCGTCGACGCCAGGAGCCAGACGCATGGCGCACAGGGAATAGGCCTGGGAGCTCATCATAGGCTCACTGTACATGGCCTCCGTGATGAGGCTGGCATCGGTCAGGCCGGTGAAGTTGGAAAGGGAGAATTCGTCGTTCAGGTCAACGGCCGTGGGGTCGCACACGGGGAATTCCACGGGAACCTGCTGATACAGAGCATTGATGAGGTCGGTCAGGCTGCCGTTATAGGAAGCCTCGGTTGCCTCGGTTGCGTCCGTTGCATCGGTTCCGTTGGTAACGTCAGCGTTGGGAGCGGTGGTCTCCTCACCACCCTTTTTGCCGCAGGCGGCCAGGGTGAAGACCATGGTCAAAATCAGGATCAGTGCCAGTGTTCTTTTCATAGTTCCTCCAAAGGTTATGTTATTTTGGATGTCTTGTCCATCCAGAATAGCAGACGGAAAAAAGAACGATAAGTTGCGGCAAATGGAGATACTTTTTTTATTATGCCTGGGCCTTGGCTGCTTTCAGTGCCTGGGCAAGCTGATCGGGGCAGGATGTGGGCTTGGAGCCGCAGTGGATGCCCTCCATCCGGGCGATCACCTCGTCCACGTCCATGCCCTCCACCAGGCTGCCGATGCCCTTCAGGTTTCCGTTGCAGCCGCCCAGGAAGGAGACGTTTTTCAGCTTTCCGTCCTCAATCTCAAAATAGATCTCCTGGGAGCAGGTGCCCTTGGTTCTGTACTTGTACTGCATGATTTGTATTCCTCCTATAAATTATGTTTCGGTCAGGTCCGGCAGCTCCGCCCGGAGGTACTCTGCCAGGGGTTTCGGCGGCAGGATCATTTGATGTCCCCGCTCTCCGGCGGATACCGCGATTTCCTCAAATAAAATGGCAGTTTCATCTATAAAGGTGGGATATGCTTTCCTCATCCCTACCGGACTGCAGCCGCCCCGGATGTAGCCGGTGAGGGCCGGCAGCTCCTTCACACGCACCAGCTCCACCTTCTTGTCCCCTAGTGCCCGGGCGGCCTTTTTTAAGTCCAGCTCCTGGCATACGGGAACGCAGAAGACGGCGATTCCTGTTCGCTCGCCCCGGGCCACCAGGGTCTTAAACACCTGCTTAGGGTCCATGCCTATGGCCTGGGCCGCGTGAAGACCGCTGAGGTCGTCTTCGTCATAGGCGTAAAAGGCTTCCCGCAAGGGAATGCCGGCTTGCTCCATGATACGAATCGCGTTTGTTTTACCCACAATGATTCACCTGCCAATTCTATATTATAAGCCATTGCGGCGGTTCTTGCAAGTACAATTCCTGGTTTTCAGAATATTTTGCCAACCATCCGGGATAATAATGCAAAAGAGAACCGAAAAGTGGACGACAGCGGTTCTCGGAAGTGACACAGGGGGAATGAATTTCATGCAGGCAGAGGATCAATCCAACGGCACGCAGAAGGCCCGGGACCAGGTCGTAGAGCTGGGCTCGGATATTACCAGAGGAAAAAACGGCAGCATATACACACTGACCGTCATCGGGCAGATCGAAGGCCACCAGGTCCTGCCGGAAAACGCGAAAACCACGAAGTATGAGCATGTTCTGCCGCTTCTGGCAGGCATTGAGGAGAGCGAGGAGATCGACGGTCTGCTTCTGCTGCTCAATACCGTAGGCGGCGACATTGAGGCGGGACTCGCCATTGCCGAGCTGATCTCCGGTATGCGTAAGCCCACCGTCTCTCTGGTGCTGGGCGGGGGTCATTCCATCGGGGTCCCCCTGGCGGTCAGCGCCAGACAGTCGTTTATCGCACCTACTGCCAGCATGACCATTCATCCCGTCCGCATGACGGGGCTGGTGGTGGGAGCCCCCCAGACCATACGCTATTTTAACCGCATTCAGGAGCAGATCGTGGATTTTGTGGAAAGTAATTCCCATATCAGCCGGAAGGTATTCGAGGGCTATATGATGGCAACCGGCGACATGGCCACGGACGTGGGAACCATTTTGTACGGGAGAGAGGCGGTGTCCTGCGGCCTGATCGATCAACTGGGCGGCCTGCGGGACGCGTTGAAATGCCTGCACCGTATGATCCGGCAGGAGTCACCGGGGAAGCGAAGGAAAGGCGGTAAATAAGGAATATCAGCCGTGGGATTTTGGCGTATTGGCCGGAGTTCCACGGCGCTTCTTTCTTTTCAGGCAAAGAAAAGGCTGGAAATATGGACGGCTTTATGATATACTTAAAGAGTATACGCAAACAAGGGGAGGGAACCGATTCATGACGCTGGGTTGGGTGCAAATACTCGTGTTGGCGGCCATTCAGGGGCTTTCCGGGGTCCTGCCCTTATCGGATGCCGGCTTTTTGACCCTGGGCAGAAAAATTCTGGGACTGCCGCTGGATGGAAGCGCTGACCGCTTTTATCACGCTTTGCTGCAAATCACCATTGCCCTGGTGATCTTTGTCGTGTTTCGTAAGGACCTGGCGGCCTGCGCGGGACTGCGCACCAAAAGAGCCAGGCGCAGAGCGGAGGCCTACCCCAATGAGGACGGCCTGAATCATCGGATGTTCCTGTTGATTTTGATTGCGCTGCTTCCTATGACGCTGGCGTTCTTCCTGCGGAATTGGGCGGAGGGTCTCATGACCAGGCTGCCTGCCATCGGGGGAATTTTTCTGCTGTATGGCTTTGTCCTGTTTCTTTGTGACCGTGTGGGCCATGGGAAACGGGGCCTGCCGGAAGCTACCATTGGCGACAGCCTGATCCTTGGCTTTGCCCAGAGCTTTTCCGCGGTTCCCGGTCTTTCCGGGATGGGTCTGGCTTTTACGGCCGGTATCCTTCGCGGACTGTCCCCCGCATTCTGCATCCGGTTTTCCTGCCTGCTGCTGATCCCCGTATATCTGGTGCGGGGAATTGTGGGACTGTTCGGCGCTTTGGATGGGGCCGGCTTTTCCCTGGCTTACCTGGGCGGAATCCTGGTTTGCGGCGTTTGCTGCTATTTGGGGCTGTGGCTCCTACGGTTTATGGCGAAGCGGGGGACGCTTGGAGAGTTCGCCTATTTCGCCTGGGGCGCCGGCCTGTTTACATTTTGCCTGTATTTATTTAGTTAGGAGGAGGAATCATGGCGCAACGTAAAAATCAAAAAGGAGGGGCCTCACGGAAAAGTACCACAGCAGCAAAGAAGTCCGACAGCAGGCAGGTTCAGAAGCATTCGGAGCCGCTGCCGGTGCGGTACTTTCTGTCCCCGGTTTTTTTCCTGCTCTGTGTGTTGACTCTGTTTGGCTGCTTTACCACCAGCGGCTTTATTCTGGGAGGAATCAAACGGATCCTCTGCGGACTGGCGGGTCCGGTTTGCTTCTATCTTTCCCCCGTCCTGTTTGGCGTGCTGTTTATGCTGACGCTTACCCGTCGCAGCCAGCGCCGCAAAAGCCGCTGTGTCTGTGCCGTGGTGGCGTGGATTCTGCTTTCCGCCATTGCGCATCTGCTGAGCCCCGCGATTGTGCTGCCTGAGGGGATCAAGGCGGTGGGCGCACTGTATCAGGCAGGCGCGTCCGGCGGTGGCGGTGTATTCGGCGGCCTCATCGGCCTGCTGTTCCAGTCCGCCCTGGCCAAGGTGCTGGCGGTTTTCGTGCTGACATTCCTGTGCCTGCTGTCCGTTGCCTCCGTCTGTGACATCACGGTACCCAGCCTGATCCATGCCATACAAAACCGGCCCAGACCGGAGCGGGAGCCGGAGGAACAGGAGCGGGAGGACCCTGCCACCGTGGTGGTCAATCGCATCGCCAACAAGAGAATGGAACACCTGGACAAAAAGCGCAGAGCGGCCGAATTCGATATCCCTGTGGACGATACTCCCGTGGGGACGCCCCAGCCGAAATCCGGCAAGCGGCCCGGTGTGCGCCGGCCCGACGAGGTTCTGGAGGAACAACAGGAGCAGCAGCGGACTACCCGGCAGCGCAAAGCCCCCGAGGAAGTGTTTGACGGGGAACCCATTACCGGTAAAACGGTCATTCCCCCGGCGGAGCCCGCGCTTGCCGGAGATTCCAACGATGACACATACACCCCGGAGCCGGTTACACCGGTAGTGGAGGTGCTGCCGGTTACGCCTGAGAAGGACATGCCCAGGCTGGAGGACGCGCCTTTTCCGGACCTGGAGCCGGAAACGCCGGTGATCCCGGAGCCTCCCGTAATTCCCTCTCCGCCTGTGTCCCTTGAGCCTGCCCTGGAGAAGGTGACTGCCAGCAAGGCCAGGGAATCGGCGCTGGAGGTGGCCCAGGAGATCGCCCAGCAGGCCCAGACTGTCCGGCCCGAGTACCGTTTCCCGCCGGTTTCCCTGTTGAGATCCGCAGCCTCCTGCGCGGCGGACGGCACCGCTGAAATGCGGGAGAATTCCAGACGGCTGAACGAGGCGCTTCAGAGCTTTAAAATTGAGGCCAGAATCTGCAACGTAACCCGGGGTCCCTCCGTGACCCGCTATGAGGTGGAGCTGGCCCAGGGCGTGCGGCTGGCGAAGGTCACGGCGCTTCAGGATGACATTGCCCTGGCACTGGGTGCCACCGGTGTCCGTATTTCCGCCATTCCCGATAAAATCGCGGTGGTTGGCATTGAAGTGCCCAATAAGCTGGTGACAACGGTGGCCCTGCGGGAGGTCATAGACTCGCCCCAGTTTGCAAAGGCCAAATCCAAGTCCAGCTTCGCCGTGGGCAAGGACATCGGCGGTGCCTGTGTGGTGGGCGATATTTCCAAGCTCCCCCATATGCTGATTGCCGGTACCACCGGCTCCGGCAAGTCCGTATGCATGAACAGCATCATCATCTCCCTGCTGTATAAGGCAAGGCCGGAGGATGTGAAGCTGATTATGGTGGACCCCAAGATGGTGGAGCTGGGCATCTACAACGGCATTCCCCACCTGCTGATTCCCGTTGTAACGGACCCCAAGAAAGCAGCAGGTTCTTTGCAGTGGGCTGTGACGGAAATGATGCGCCGCTATAAGACCATGTCCGACGCCGGCGTCCGGGATCTGGAATCCTTCAACCGGATTGTGGAAAGCGCCGGAGAGGGGGAGCCGCTGCCCCAGATCGTGGTGATTATCGACGAGCTGGCCGACCTGATGCTGGTTGCCGCCAAGGAGGTGGAGGAATCCATCTGCCGTATCGCCCAGATGGGCCGCGCGGCCGGTATGCACCTGATTATTGCCACCCAGCGTCCCTCCGCCGATGTGATTACGGGCCTGATGAAGGCAAACATTCCCAGCCGGATTGCCTTCGCCGTGGCCTCCGCCATGGAGTCCCGCATCATTCTGGACACCCAGGGCGCGGAGAAGCTGGTGGGCAGAGGCGATATGCTCTACGCGCCTCTGGGCAAGGGAAAGCCCCAGCGCATTCAGGGCTGCTTCGTCAGTGACTCCGAGGTAGAGGCGGTGGCGGAATATGTCAAGGCCCACTACAACGCCGACTACAGCCAGGATGTGCTGGAGGAAATCGAGCGCAAGGCCGAGCAAAGCGGTAAAAACGGAAAAGGCAGCGATCCGGGCCTGGAATTCTGTGAGGATGCCTCCGAGGGAGATGAGCTGCTTCCCGCCGCCGTGGAGGTCATTCTGGAGACGGGACAGGCTTCCGTATCCATGCTGCAGCGCCGCCTGAAGCTGGGATATGCCAGAGCGGCAAGAATCGTGGACGAGATGGAGGAAAAGGGCATCGTGGGTCCCTTCATGGGCTCCAAGCCCCGTACCATCCTCGTAACCAAGGAGCAGTGGCAGCAGATGCAGAGCGGGGAAGCACCCCCGCCCTCTGACGGGGACGATGACGGTGTACCGGAATTGATGCCTTAATTCAAATAACCTGCCCCCACCGGGGCAGAAGAGAAAACAATTATTACATTTCGGGAAGGTGAAACCCTTGCAAAGAGACCAAAACTCCCTGACTGAGGGAGTGATCTGGAAACAGATGCTGCTGTTTGCCTTGCCAATTTTGATGGGAAATCTTTTCCAGCAGCTATATAATACGGTAGACGCCCTGATCGTGGGCCAATTCCTGGACAAGGCGGCTCTGGCCGCTGTCACATCCTCCGGAAGCCTGATTTTTATGCTGGTGGGCTTCTTTAACGGCATCGCCATGGGTGCCGGCGTGGTCATTTCCAAGCTCTATGGAGCCAAGGACCACAAGGGACTGTCCCTGGCGGTTCATACGGACATCGCCTTCGGCCTGACAGCTGGTATTCTTCTCACCGTTCTGGGTATCGCCCTGACGCCCACCATTCTGCGCTGGATGGGAACGCCGGACAACGTGCTGCCCAAATCCATTGAATACTTCCGCTTCTATTTCAGCGGCGCCCTTTTCATTGTGATGTACAACATCTGCGTGGGCATTTTGCAGGCGGTGGGCGACAGCAAGCATCCGCTGTACTATCTGATTTGCTCCTCCATCATCAATGTGGCGCTGGACCTGCTGTTTGTGGGCGTGTTCCGCTGGGGCGTCTGGTCTGCCGCGCTGGCCACCACCATTTCCCAGGGAGTCAGCATGGTGTTGTGCCTGTACCGCCTTGCCCGGTATGAGACCCCCTATCAGTTGAACTGGCGCAAGATTCGGTTCCATAAACCGACTTTAAAAAATGTGATTCGCTTTGGCCTGCCCTCCGGTGTGCAGAATTCCATCATTGCCTTTGCAAACCTGGTTGTGCAGTCCAATATCAATGTGTTCCAGGACGCCGCCATGGCCGGCTGCGGCTCCTATGCCAAGGTAGAGGGCTTTGCCTTTTTGCCCATCACCTGCTTTGCCATGGCCCTGTCCACCTTTGTGGGACAGAATCTGGGCGCCAAGCAATACGACCGGGTGAAGAAGGGCGTCCGCTTCGGCATCATCTGCTCCGTTGTCCTGGCGGAGCTGGTGGGCGTGCTGGTCTTTTTCTTTGGCAAGTATCTGATCGCCCTGTTTGACAGCTCTCCGGATGTTGTGGGCTACGGTGCCAGACAGGCGCAGGTGGAAGCACTGGCTTATTTCCTGCTGGCATTTTCCCACTGCATCGCCGGAATTATGCGGGGTGCTGGCAAGGCTACGGTTCCTATGTTTACCATGCTGTTCTCCTGGTGCGTTGTCCGTATCACCTATATCACGGTGGTGATACACTATATCCCCAGAATTGAAGTGGTATTTTCCGCCTACCCCCTGACCTGGTTTATCAGCTCCGTGATTTTCCTGATCTACTTCCTGAAGGTGGACTGGATTCATAACTTCGACAGAATTGACCGGAAACAGCAATTGACCTGAGTTCTACATACCTGCCGCGGCAGAGCGATTTGCTCTGCCGCTTTTTTTGGTCATAGACCGGGGACGAGCCACATATGGTTGCAGTGGAGGCTGACGACCATGATTTTTTACCGGAAAGAGCTTCTGGAGCTGCTGCCGCCGTGGCTCCGGGCGACCATGCAGGACACCCCGGCGGTGGAACAGGCGCGGGAGATTCGCCTCAGGATGGGACAGGCTCCCCAGGTGGTGCTAAGCGGCGGCGAGTGGTATCCTTCCTCCAGGCGAATCGGGCAGGAGGATATGCAATATGTCATCAACAACGCCTCCAGATTCTCCGCCTATGCGTCTGTCAGTATGGCCCATGGGTATCTGACGGCGGAAGGGGGGCACCGAATCGGGCTGTGCGGCACGGCCATTGTACGGGAGGGTAGGGTGTCAGGGTTCCGGGATGTGACCTCCCTGTGCATCCGGGTGGCAAGAGACATACCCGGCGTGGCCCAGGGTTTGGAGAAGCGAATTGGGACAGGCTCCGTCCTCATTCTGGGTCCTCCGGGAAGCGGAAAGACCACCCTTTTGCGGGACCTGATTCGCAGAATCGCAGACCTGCGGAGAGAGCAGGTCTGCGTGGTGGACGAGCGGTGTGAGCTGTTCCCCGTAACCGGTCCGCATTTGCAGTTTCCGCCGGGAATCAGAACGGATGTGCTGTCCGGCCTGGAAAAGGGCGTTGGCATTGAAATGGCCCTTCGTTCCATGAGTCCCGCCTGGATCGCCGTGGATGAAATCACCGGCCTGGGGGACTGTGATGTGATGGAAAAAAGCAGCTATACCGGCGTCCGTTTCCTGGCTACGGTTCACGCCCGGGACAGGGAGGACCTGTGGCGCAGACCGGTCTACCGTCAACTGATGGCCGCAAACCTGTTTGACGTGGCAATCCGTATGGAGCGCAACCAAAATTATGATGTGGAGGAGCTGAAGAACAAATGATGCGCTGGATTGGAATCATATGTATCATCGGGGCCTGCAGTGCCTGTGGGTTTTCCATGGCAGGCAGCTACCTTTTTATGGAGCGGTGCCTGCGGCAGCTGCAGAACGCCCTGGAGGTAATGCTGTGCCAGATGGAGTATCGCATGACTGCCCTGCCGGAGCTGTGCGGGATTGTTGCGTCGGCCTGCGGGGGCCCCATTGGGCAGGTATTTCAGGACCTGGGCCAGGAGCTGCAAACGGGAGACGCGCCCAACGCGTCGGCCTGTATGGCCTATGCCCTGGCAAAAAACAATCAGCTCCCGGAATCCTGTCAGAGCATTCTCAAGCAGATCGGCGCCAATCTGGGTCAACTGGACCTGGAGAGCCAATTGCGGGGTCTGGCTCTGACCAAAGAAGAGGCAGGCCGGCTTTTAAAGAAAATATCGGAGGAGCGGTCCGGAAGAATCCGGAGTTATCGGGCTCTGGGGATTTGCGGCGGCGCGGCGCTGACCATTCTCCTGCTGTGATGCCATGGAAGTAGATCTCATTTTTAAGATTGCCGCCGTGGGAATCATCGTGACGATTCTGAACCAGGTACTGGTCCGCTCCGGCCGTGACGAGCAGGCCACCATGACCACCCTTGCGGGGCTTGTGGCGGTGCTGATGATTCTGGCCCAGCGCATTGCGGATTTATTTGACCTGGTGAAGGCACTGTTCCAGTTTTAGGATGGAGCATTTTCTGCAGGCCGCGTCCCTGGCGATGATAGGGACCATTCTGGCCTTGGTTCTGAAGAAGCAATCAAAGGAAATCGCGATTCTGCTTACAATAGCCTGCTGCATTTCCGTCCTCGCCATAGCTGCCATCTTTTTGGAGCCGGTCATGGATTTTATCACCCAACTGCGGCTGTTGGCCGGGCTGGACGGGGATATGGTGGCCATTTTGATGAAGGCGGCAGGGGTTGGGCTGATTGCGGAGGTGGCGGGAGCCATATGCCAGGATGCAGGGGAGTCTACACTGGAGAAGGTGGTTCGGATCTGCGGAAACGGGGCGATTCTGTATCTGACGCTGCCCCTGTTGACTGCGGTGTTCGAGACGCTGCAAATGATACTGGAGGGTACATAAATGCGAAAGTGCCTGATTTTGGCGCTGCTTCTGAGCCTTTTGCTGGTTTCCGTCCAGGCGGCGGAGCCAAAGCTGCCGGACGTGCCGGAATCGGCGGCATCGTATTTGCCGGAGGGGGATGGGAGCATTCTGAGCAAGGGCCTGAAAATATTCAGCAGTGCCCTTCAGACTGTCATCCCCGGTATGCGGGAAACTGCGGCGGCCTGCGTGGCTACACTGGCGGTTGTGATTCTGTGTACCATGTTCGGCGGAATGGAAAGCGGCCCGGGCAACCGTGCCACGGACCTGCTGGGCGCGGTGGCTATCCCGGCAATCCTGCTGCGCTCCACCACATCGCTGATTCACAGCGGCCTCAGCACCGTGGAGGAAATCAGCCACTATGGAGGTCTTCTGCTGCCTGTGATGTCCGCCGCTATGGTCACATCCGGCGGAGTCACAACCGCCTCGGCTTTGTATCTTGGGACCGCTCTGTTTGACAGCATCTTAACACGGCTTATATCCAATGTTCTGGCGCCTATGATTTATCTGTATTTGGCCATGGCTGTGGCCTCCGCGGCGGTTGGAAACGATCCGCTGTCACGCATGCGGGATTTTCTTCGGGGCTGTATTACCTGGGGCCTGAAGACGGTGCTGTATGTGTTCCTGGGGTATATGACCATTACGGGGGTCATCAGCGGAAACGCGGATGCCGTGGCGGTAAAAGCGGCGAAGCTCACCATTTCCGGCGCCGTTCCGGTGGTGGGAAAAATCCTTTCGGATGCCACGGAGACGGTTCTGGTGGGGGCGGATACGGTTCGCAGTACCCTGGGACTGGGGGGCCTGCTGGCCGTTCTGGCCATGACCGCAGAGCCCTTTGTACGGGTGGGCTTGCAGTATCTGCTGCTGAAGCTGACGGCGGCTCTGTGCGGCGTAACGGGCAACAAAAGCCAGACCTCTTTGACGGAGGCCTTTGCCCAGGCCATGGGCCTGATTTTGGCTATGGTGGGTACAGGCTGCCTGCTGCAGCTCATCAGTACCGTGTGTTTTATGAAGGGGATGACATAGTGGAGTTTCTGCGGAAATATATTCTAATGATCAGCGCGGCAGCCATCCTTTGTGGCCTCATTCGCGGTATCTCCTCCGGGTGGAAGGGACAGGAAAAGCTGATGCGGATGATGTGCGGTGTGTTTTTGCTGGCTGTTGCCTGCAGCCCCCTGGGGCTGTTCTCCATGCCGGATTTCGGGGAAAGCAGCGCACAGTATGAAGCGGACGCTGCGGGAATCGTCCGGGAGGCCCAGGCACAGGCAAAGGAGCAGCAGGCGGAAATCATAATCTCCCGGACCCGTTCATATATTGAGGACGAAGCGAACCGGTTGGGGCTTGCGGTTGAGGTTTCCGTTACGCTCAACGAGGAATTGCTGCCATGGAAGGTATCTCTGAAGGGTGCCACATCGGCCCACACCAGGACCCGGCTGTCAGATACCATAGCCCAGGATCTGGGGATTCCAAAGGAGAGGCAGGTGTGGTCACCATGAGTAAGGCAGGTGAGTGGCAGGGGCGGATTTCCGGGTACATACGAAAGCTGGGGCGTTGGAAATATCCTGTGCTGGTACTGCTGCTTGGGGTGATTTTGCTTCTGCTGCCCCAGAAGCAGGAGCGGACAGAACCGAAGAACAGCACGGAGCCCCAGGAGGTTCTTTCCGGCATGGATGTACAGGAACAGGAGCTGGAGACACTTTTAAGCCAGATAGACGGCGCAGGTCAGGTGCGCGTGATGCTGAGCCTGGAAACAGGGGAGGAGACTCGTTACCAGACGGATACCAGGGAGCAGACCGACGGGGCGGAAAGCGGCAGCTTTGAGGAATCGGTGGTCCTGTATTCCACAGGCAGCGGGACCCAGGGCTCGCTGGTCCGGCAGAGGGCAGCGCCATCCTACCGGGGAGCTATCATTCTCTGTCAGGGCGCCGATGACCCGACTGTCCGATACAGTCTGATTCAGGCGGTGGCCAGTATTACCGGTCTGCGGACCGATCGGATCACAGTGGTGAAAATGAAATGAGTGGGAGGTAACAACTATGAAGAATTGGAAGAAGAACGCCATTTTGGCCTCGATTTTGGTCTTTGTGTGCGCGGGAATCTACCTGAACTGGAGCTATACCCAGAACGAGGCCACCACGGACCTGGTAGATACCCTGAACGAGGATAAAATTCTGGACGACTCCACGCTGGTTATGAGCCAGAACAACCCGGGCATCCAGGCGGCGTCTGAGGACCTGAACCAGCAGACCGGCAGCATGACCGATTATTTCGCGGCCGTTCGCCTGAGCCGGCAGCAATCCAGAGACAGCGCGGTGACGCTGCTGCAGGAAGCTATGGCCTACGGGGAGGACAAAAGCGAATCCGATGCCTCGGCGAAGCTGGAAAGCATTGTGAACACGGCCCTCTGCGAAGCGCAGATCGAGAGTCTCATCATTGCCAAGGGATATACGGACTGCGTGGCCTACATGACCGACGACGGTATTTCCATAGCGGTTTCCGCGCCGGAGGAGGGACTTCAGGATACGGATGTGGCGTTGATTTCGGATATCATTCTGACCCAGTCTGACTATGATTTGGAGGACATTCATGTCATCGAGGTGAAATGACTGAAAGCCGGTGTAATGCCGGGAGCCTTGAAAAGCGTGCATTCTCCGGCAGAGCTGCTGCCGGGAATGCACGCTTAAAATCATCGTGCAGAAAGACGAAAATCGGGCTTGACAAGTGCGGAATTCTGTGTTAGAATGTCGTAGTCTCTGAACGGAGAGATGTCCGAGCGGTTTAAGGAGCTGGCCTTGAAAACCAGTGACTCAGCAATGAGCCGTGGGTTCGAATCCCACTCTCTCCGCCACAT
>JBJDYK010000166.1:0-5227 GCA_051867275.1 Faecousia sp. | reverse complement strand
ATATTTGCACTTGGCTGCGTGAAAAAATTGCCAATATTTACTTGACACATACTTTTTGCAATTTTCCGGGCAAGTCCCTTGACAAATCGTAATCACGCCCCTATAATTGTAGTAACATCTCCCCCAGGCCTCTGTTGCAATCCCTTGATTGTACATGCACACTTGGGGGCGTTCTGTTTTTCAGGGGTATCTTTATGGAACAGAAAAATTTCAAATCGTTAGATGAACAGATTGCACTTCTAAGGTCCCGTGGCCTGCATATCAACGATGTTACTGCCGCCAAGCAGTTTTTACATCGAAATAACTACTATCGCGTGAGCGGCTATTCCCTTACGCTGCGTACACATGATGTGTTTTCCAAGAGCGCATCCTTTCAGAACATCGTTGACATTTATGAATTTGACCACGAATTGCGTCATATTCTTCTGAAATACCTGGAAATCATCGAAGTAACAGTAAAATCCATATACTCCTATGAATTTACCAAAGTGTACGGCGCAACCGGATACCTGGATGCAAGCCACTTTACTGACCCCATCAAACACAGGGAAATCCTTTCCAAGTCGGAGGCGCAGAAAGCGACCCGATTGCCCCATGAAGCTTATCTCAAGCACTTTGTGGAGGAACGAAAGCAGGATGTTCCCCTGTGGGCATATGTGGACCTGCTGACAATCTCTGATATTTCCTTTCTCTGCTCCATTTCCGAACCCGCAATCAAAACGGAAGTCGCAAACTCCCTCGGTATTACCCATCGGGGAGCGTATCTGCTGGGAAGGTTTATGCACAGCATGACCATTATCCGGAATCTTTGCGCCCATGGGAGCCGCCTGTACAACCGCTTGTTTGAGCAAAAGCCTTGTCTGAACAGAAAAGAACTTGCGCTTTTGCGAAAAAACACCGATGGTACTGTGGATAATGCCCATCTTTACGGTTTTATCCTGATTGTGAAAAGATTGCTTTCGCAGGAAGATTTTGCAATGCTTAAGGCAGAAATCATTGCGCTTACCGAGAAAATTCCCTTTGTGCAAATGAAATACTATGGTTTTCCAGATGATTGGAAAAATGTGATATAATCGCCACATAAGCGCATATAATATGAATGACTTCTCCCACGAGCCGGCAATGGCGCAATACTGTGGGCGGTCTGGTTAACGGGGGCGGATCTCTGCCCCCGTTTTTCATTTCCTGCATCGGCCCGGAAAAATGTTTGGAATTTGAAAAATACCTCTTTACAAACGGCTGTCCCTGTGGTATATTTAACTTGCAAATAAGAATTATTATCAAAAAGGTGGTGAGGCCATGGCCCAGGCTACCAAGCACAGCAAAAAGCGGGACGCCATTCTCGAATGCGTCCGGACCACGACCTGTCACCCCAGCGCGGAGTGGGTGTACAGCCAACTGAAGCCCCGGATCCCCGACCTGTCCCTGGCTACGGTGTACCGGAATCTGGCCCTGTTCCAGAACAAGGGTCTCATCCGATCCGTAGGCGTGGTTCGGGGGCTGGAGCGGTTCGACGGCAATACCCAGCCCCACGTCCACTTCATATGCACCGGCTGCGGCGAAATCCTGGACCTGACCAGTCTCCAGGTGCCGGTGGAGCTGGCCTCCCAGGTGGCCCGGGAAACCGGCGCCCATGTGAACCAGGCCATTCTCAGCTTCCACGGTTTGTGCGGCAGCTGTAAGCAAAATTTATTGCAGGAGGTATCGGTATGAAGAAGTTTGTTTGCACCGTCTGCGGCTTCGTCTACGAGGGCGAGTTCCTGCCCGAGGATTACGAGTGCCCGCTGTGCGGCGTCGGCCCCGACATGTTCGAAGAAGTTCAGGAATAATTCCCAATATTTTATGATTTTTTGGAGGTAATCAGTATGAAGAAGTTTGTTTGCTCCGTTTGCGGCTACGTTTACGAAGGCGAATCCATCCCCGAGGGCTTCAAGTGCCCCGTGTGCAAGGTGGACGGCTCCAAGTTCAGGGAGCTGGCTGCCGACGCCAAGCTGGCCGCCGAGCATGAGTACGGCATCTACGCCAAGACCGTGAAGAACAACCCCGACATCAGCGAGGAAGACAAGAAGTATATCTTCGAGCAGCTCATGGCCAACTTCAACGGTGAGTGCGGCGAAGTGGGTATGTACCTGTGCATGGCCCGGATTGCCCATCGGGAGGGCTACCCCGAGATCGGCCTGTACTGGGAGAAGGCCGCCTACGAGGAGGCCGAGCATGCCGCCAAGTTCGCAGAGCTGCTGGGCGAGGACCTGGAGCCCAACATGAAGGCCACCACCAAGGATAACCTGGCCTGGCGCGTAGACTGCGAGTTCGGCGCCACCCAGGGCAAGTTCGACCTGGCTGCCTGCGCAAAGAAGAACGGTCTCGACGCCATCCACGACACCGTCCACGAAATGGCAAGAGACGAGGCCCGTCACGGCAAGGCTCTGAAGGGCCTGCTGGAGCGGTACTTCAAGTAAGAAAATAGCAAAAAACAATGAGGGAGCGGAGAAATCCGTTCCCTCATTTTGCGCTCCGGGAGTTTGAAAAAGGGCCGACCCGCTCTTACAGGTCAGCCCTTTTGGCTTCCTTTTCGATTTCCGCCTATTCCCGAAATTCAAAAAGCTGTTTTGGGGATATTTCCAGCGCGTCCGACAGCCGGAAAAGCACGTCAAAGGAAACGCCCACCTTGCCCAATTCAATGGCGCTGATATAGGTGCGGTGTATGTCCACCAGCTCCGCCAACTGGGTTTGGGACAGACGCTTTTTCTTGCGGTAGTAGACCACATTCAGCCCAAACTGCTGATACCGGTCTTTATATTCGCCCTTCAAACCGGCACCCCCTTACGTACACTATTTTACCGGGAGAGCATCGGAAAAGGAACAGACTGTAAAACGATATATGCGATTTACAGTATGCATTTTATGGTTTAAAATATACAGGCCATGGAATGGTGTTATTCTGGGGGAGGAAGCGCGGATGGAGCTTTCGGTATTATTAACAAAAGAAAGGCTGACCCTCTTTCACTGGTCAGCCCCTTCGGCTTCCTTTTCAATTTCCGCCAGCAAATCGCTGGGCTTCTCCTGGAGTGCCTCTGCGATTTTGCAAAAGGTTTCCAACGTGGGCTTTCGTTCGCCACGCTCAATGGCACTTAAGTGGGTTCTGCCAATGCCGGCCAATCCGCTGGCCAGTTCCTGCGACATTTTCCGCTTCTCCCGGCGGCGTTGAATGACCCTTCCAACAACGTTTGCGTCCAGCATGCGGCACCCCCTTTATGCCGTTATTGTAACGAAAGTTTCTCATTTTATTGAACACATATGTTGTCATTTGGGAGCAAACGTGATAGGATGTTTATGAGGGAGGAGCGTATGCGGATGGAACTTATGGAGCGCAACCCACTTCCGGCAGTGTGCCTGGCCTGCCAGGAGCCGGACTGCTGGGAATGTGACCACGCCGGAGAGCGGTGGATCATATCGGAGCAGGACAGACTGCTGCTGGACCGAAAACTGAAGGAGCAGGCAATTGCCCGTTATCAACGAAAATTGATGGCTCCGTCCCTGTAGGGGAGGGTCATGACCCTCCCGGCGGCAGGCACCTGGGATTTCCAACCATTTTGGGCGAATCCGCAGGGAGTTCGGTTCGAATTCGCCGGAACATGGTACAATTTGTTTTTGCATACTGCCGGGAGGGTCATGACCCTCCCCTACGGGTGCGGTGCGGTAAACAGAAATTTACCGCACATTGCCGTAGGGCGGGGGCATGCCCCCGCCCTACAGGGCGTTCCGGAAGTTCCACCGTAAAGCGCGATAAACGGAAATTTACCGCTGCGCACCCCCTTGTCATCCGAGGGCAGCGAAGGTTGACAGGGTGGATTGGGGATTGCAATCGGGGGGCGGAAATGATACAATTGGGGTATATGCTAAGAAGGGAGTGGACGCTGTGGACAATGCCGCGGCAGAGGGCGTCTGGATTGCGCCGGGGGCCGTTGTGACGGGAGACGTACTTCTTGAAAAGGACGTGAACGTCTGGTACGGCGCGGTGATTCGGGGCGACAGCGGTGCCATCCGCATCGGAGAAGGCACCAACGTACAGGACAACTGCGTCATCCATGAGGAAACCACCATCGGAAAATTCTGCACCATCGGCCATGGGGCCATTGTCCACGGCTGCACCGTGGGAGACGGCTGTACCATCGGCATGGGCGCCATCGTCCTCACCGGCGCGGTGCTGGGGGACCACTGCCTGGTGGGCGCCGGGGCCACCGTCACGGGAAAAACCGTGGCGCCTCCGGGCTCCCTGCTGCTGGGTTGCCCCGCCAAGGTGGTAAAGGCCCTGACCCGGGAACAAATGGACGAGCTGACCGCCAGTGCCACCCACTATATGGAGCTGGCCCGGTCGTATCAGGAGGATGAACATGAACATTGAGAAAAAAGCGCTCCACCTGCTGGGGCGGATACTGGACCTGCTGGAGGTTTTTCTGGCGGTTGTGATTCTTTTGGTGCTGGTGGCACTGGTGGGTCTGGAGATTTACAATCTGGTGGGGGACCCCGCGGCCTTCCTGGCCGACGGCTTCCTGGACGGCTTCCTGGGCAGAATCACCACATTGGTGGTTGCCCTGGAATTTGTGAAAATGCTGCTGCACCCCACCGTGGGCAACACGCTGGAGCTGCTGATTATGGCCATATCCCGTTACGTTGTGGTGAACCACCACGACCACATTTCTATTTTGGTGGGCATTTTGTCCATCGTAGCCCTTTTCGCCACCCGCCGCTTCCTCATCAGCCGCAAGGCTGCCGAAAGCATGGACGCCGCCGCCGAGCGGGTCGGTACGGAGGATTGACTCAAAACCGCAGGACCCCAAACCCGGAGCCCTGCGGTTTTATCGGAAGTGTTTCTTTCCAAGCTGTAGGGGAGGGTCATGAGCCTCCCGGCAGGAATAACCGATTCTTACTGCGCACCTATGCGAATTCGTTACAACCTGTTTCATGTTGGTTCTGCTCTGGCCCGTCACGTTGCGGGAGGGTCATGACCCTCCCCTACAGGCGCGAACCCATAAATTTCCGTTTATCTCTGTAGGGGCCGGATAAAAACCTGCCCGGCGGAATGCACCGACAGATGCTGCACACGCATGCGAATCCGTAGCATCCTGCGTTTTTATGGTTCTGCTCTATCCCGTCAGGTTTCGGGCCGGATATATCCGGCCCCTACAGAAAATAAAACCCCGACACGCTTTCGCGTATCGGGGTT
>JBJDYK010000165.1:0-5305 GCA_051867275.1 Faecousia sp. | reverse complement strand
CATGACCCTCCCCTACGGGTGCGGCGCGATAAACGGAAATTTTTCTCTAAAAACAGTTTCTTTTTTCGACGCAACCCGCTATAATAAGAAAAACCGCTCCGGCGGAGGAGGATGGAGGCTGTTTTATGGAGATTCTTGTGGTGGGCATCGCGGGCGGTACCGGCAGCGGAAAGACAACGCTGATGAAAAATCTGATGGGTCGCCTGGGGGATGAAGTGACGGTCATGAGCCATGACAACTACTATCGGGCCCACAACGATTTGCCTTATGAGGAACGGTGCAAGCTGAATTATGATGAACCTGCCGCCTTTGAGACGGAGCTGATGGTGAAGCACCTGGAGCAGCTGAAGCGGGGGGAAGCGGTGGACTGCCCGGTCTATGACTTCACGGTCCACAACCGCAGCGATCAGGTGGTCCATCTGGAGCCGAAAAGCGTCATCATGGTGGAGGGTATCCTGATTTTCGAGAACAAGCCCCTGCGGGACCTGATGGACATCAAGATTTTTGTGGATACGGACGCGGATATCCGCCTGTGCCGCCGCATCAAGCGGGACGTGAACAAGCGTTGCCGGTCCATGGAGTCGGTGCTGCAGCAGTACCAGAGCACCGTCAAGCCCATGCACGACCAGTATGTGGAGCCCAGCAAGAAGTTTGCCGACCTGGTGGTTCTGGAGGGCGGCAAGAATCTGGTGGCTCTGGACATGATTATGAACCGGGTCCAGCGCCACATCGAGGCCAACCGGTAGCGCGGCTTTCCAGGGAGAAGCAAACAACAATCAGAACAGCAGGGCGGGCAATCCCGCCCTGTTTTTTTGCTGCACCCCCCATGGGGATGCCAGGCTTCGGAAGGACCGGGGGAAAATTCATTGCTTTTTTTATGGCTTCGTGGTATAATGACCGGAAGTATATCCGTTTTCCTGAAAGGAGGCGCCCCGGTGAAGCGTATTTTGCTGCTGGTGCTGATTTTGTCGCTGCTGCTGGCACTGCCGGCGCAGGCGGCGGAAACCAATACCTGGTCCGTTACGGCTTCCGTGGACCGGGAGGGTACGGCGCGGATGTCCGTCCGGGCTACCCTCCGGATGGATACCCCCGTGACGCGTCTGGTCATTCCTCTGGGCCAGGGGGCAGGTAGCCTGAATGTGAACGGCGTGTCCCTGCGGGTCAGGAAGGTGGGCGGTGTCCCCAGCGCCGTGCTGGAAAGCGACAGCGGCTTTACGGGGATTCAGGTGTTCAACCTGACCTACACCCTGACCGGCTGCGTCACCGGCGAAAACAACTGGAATCTGGTGCTGCCCCTGCTGGCTGACGGCCTGGCCTACGGCATCGATCGCCTGGACTTTCAGGTGACGCTCCCTGGAGCCACGGATGCGCTTCCCACCTTCACCAGCGGCTATTATGGGGAGGATGTGGACAATTACATGACCGTGTCGGTCAAGGACGGGGTGATTACCGGCTCCGTGGACACGGCTTTGCGGGACCGGGAAAATCTGACCCTGACGATGAAAACGGACCCGGAGCTGTTTCCCCGAACCAACGAGGCAGGACGCCTCTTTTCCTGGAGCATGGCATTGGCCCTTGTGTGTCTGGTTCTGGGCCTTGCGTACTGGTTCCTGCGGCTGCGGTGGAAGCTGCCGCGGCCCGCACCCCAAAGCCAGGCTCCCTTTGGCATCGGTCCCGGTCAGATTCGGAGCTATCTGCTGACCGGCGGGCCGGACCTGGCTCTGCTGGTGGTGTCCTGGGCCCAGGCGGGCTACCTTACCATTCATATGAACGGGGAACAGACCGTAACCCTCCATAAGCGGATGGACATGGGCAACGAGCGCAGTGCCTTTGAGCAGCGGCTGTTCCGGTCCGTCTTCGGCCACGGCCAGCTGGCGGAGACCTCCGGCAGAGGCTTTCAGTCCATCCGTGTCAAGGTGGACGGCTCCAGGCTGCGGCTCCGGGGCCAGTTCCGGCGGGACAGCGGCAATCCGCTGGTGCTGCGGGTCTTAGGCTGCGCCATGGGTGTCCTGGCCGGGTTTGGAGCCGGTGATGTGCTGGTGTCCTCCGGCAGTGGCCGGGGCCTGCTTCTGGTACTGGCGGCGGTCTGCTGCGGCATCGCTTCCTGGCTGACCCAGGAGGCCCCCAGGGGTCTGCTGTCCTGGGACCGGAGACCTCTGTGGCTGGCTCTGCCCGGGGCCGCGCTGCTGCTGATGGGCGGTCTGCTGTCCGGCAGGCTGATGCTGGCTCTGCTGGTGTGCCTGTACCAGCTTCTGGTGGGGTTCGCCGTCCTTTTCGGCGGCCGCCGCAGCGAGGCGGGCCGCCAGACGGTTCAGTCCATTCTGGGCTTCCGCCGGTATCTCAGGACCATAGATAAAAAGACCGTCAACCGCATCATGGTACAAAATCCCGGGTATTACTACGATATGGCGCCCTTCGCCCTGGCACTGGGTGTGGACCGGTCCTTTGCCTCTGGCTTTGAGGCCGTGCGCCTGCCGCCCTGCCCTTATCTGGTGACGGACGCGCCCCAGGGCAGCCGGGCAACCGAGTGGTATCCCCTCCTGCGGCAGGTAACCCAGAGCATCCGGGGCCATGTGTCCCGCCGCCCCGGCAGTCGGGTGCGCTATGAGGATGAGGTCTGAAAATTGAAATCATGCCTCCGGCTCCCGGCCGGAGTGGTACCATCACGATAAAAGGAGATCGCGCGTATGAGAAATCTGCGGGGCATCATTGTGGCCGCGGTATTTGCCGGGCTGACAATACTGGTAAAACTCCTGGGGGAACGGTTCAACGTTCTGCTGGGTATGGCCTATCCCTTCGCTTCCAAGACCTATATGGAACTGGTCGGAAGCTGGACCGGCAAGTTTGACGTGTGTGTATGGCAGGTCATCCTGGTGGTGTTCTGCGTGGCGGTGATCGCGTCCATCGGCCTGATGATTTTGAACCGCTGGAATTTCCTGCGATGGCTGGGCTGGGTGCTGGCGCCCATGTCCGTGGCGTACTTCCTGCTGACCCTGGTCTGGGGTCTGAACTACAGCAACAAGCCCATCCACGAAAGCATGAAGCTGGAGGTTTCCGACTGGTCCGTCAGCGACCTGCGGGAGGCCACGGATTACTATCTGGACCTGGCCAACCAGTATGCCAAAAAGGTGGACCGGGACGGTAACGGGGACCTGCGGCTTCAGGATATGGACAGCCTCAACGAGACCCTGGCCCAGAGCTACGACAATCTTGTTTGGAAATATTCCGTTTTCGCCGGTTCCCGGGGCCCTGTGAAGGCGCTGTCCTGGAGCGACGTATGCAGCTCCATGGGTTGTGACGGCGTTACCGTGGGTCTTACCGGCGAGGCTGCGGTAAACACAAATCAGTATTCGGCGGTGCTGCCCTTTACCATGTGCCATGAGGTGGCCCACCTGCTGGCCTTTGCCCGGGAGGACGAGGCCAACTTCGCCGGATACCTGGCCTGTGAGTTCAGCGCCGACGATACCTTCCGCTACTCCGGCTACCTGAAGGCATTCCTGTATTGTGCCGATACCCTGTACGAGGTGGACGCCGGGCAGTGGAAGGAGGTCTGGCAGGAGGCCGGACCGGAGCTTCGCCATGATGTGGAGGCTATGAATGAGGAGTACGCCCGCTGGAAGGGGAAAATCCAGGAGCACAGTTCCCAGCTTTACAACGCTTATTTGACATCAAACGGCCAGGAAAACGGCGTGGAATCCTACAGCGATGTGACGGGCCTTCTGGTGGCCTGGTATGTGGACCAGTACCGCCCCGATACGGAGCCGGAGGAGCCGCCCTTCAACCCCCTGGATTACAACGAGGTGTTCCCCACGGAGGAAACCACCGCTCCCACGGAGCCCTGACAGACGAGGAATCACCATGGAATTTTTGGAGAAAATCATCACCGAGGGCCTGCCTCAACTGGGTCTGGAGCTGCCGGAGACGGCGGTGCGGACCATGGGGGCCTTTGCCGGTGCCCTGCTGGAGAAAAATCAGGTCATGAATCTGACCGCCATTACCGAGCCGGAGCAGGTGGCGAAGCTGCATTTTCTGGACAGCCTGACCCTGCTGACCCTGGCGGATTTCCGGGGAAAGCGGGTTATCGACGTGGGCTGCGGCGGCGGCTTTCCCGGTGTGCCTCTGGCCATCGCCTGCCCGGAGATGGAGCTGACTCTGCTGGACTCCCTGGGGAAACGGATGACCTGGCTGGGCCAGACATTGCCCAAACTGGGAATCCGGGCCCAATGCGTCACCGCCCGGGCGGAGGAGGCGGTGGCGGACTGCCGGGAGAGCTACGATTTTGCCGTGTCCCGTGCCGTAGCACGGCTAAACGTGCTGTGTGAGCTGTGCCTGCCCTATGTGAAGGTGGGAGGCGTTTTCCTTGCCATGAAGGGCTCCGCCGCCGGAGAGGAGACCCGGGAGGCGGAGAGGGCCATTGCGGCCCTGGGCGGCACCCTGCGGGGCATCACCCGGTTCCCAGTGGAGGGGGCGGAGCATGCCGTGGTCTCCATCCAAAAGATACGACCCACCCCGAAGCAATATCCCCGCCGCTACGGAAAAATCAAGCAACAGCCTTTGTAAGACAAACTCCGTGATTGACAAACGGGAGAAGATGTAATACAATATGTCCTGTAGCCTTGCGCGGGGCGCGGCAGCCCCTTTCAGGAGGAAGAAACTATGTTTGAGAAAATCGTTGATTACGCATCCCGTCAGTTGGAGATTCCCGCTGAGGAGATTACCCGCGACACCACCTTCGAGAGCCTGGGCGTGGATTCTCTGGACATCGTGGAGATGACCATGGACTTCGAGGAGAAGCTGGGCGTGGAGCTGGACATGGAAGGCGCCAAGATTTCCACCTTCGGCGAGCTGGCCGATTATATTGAGGAGAAGCTGAACTGATCCTTCCAAATCAAATAATGCCTTGTTAGGAAGCGACCGGCTTATAACAAGGTCGCACTAGTCGGGGAGTTAGCGGTGCCCTGTAACCTGCAATCCGCTATAGCAGGGATGAACTCCCACACCCGGGTAAGTCGTAATGCCGTCTGGCCTGCGTAAGTGGTGTTGAAGAACCGGTCTCACGCAACGGGCTCCCGTGAACCATGTCAGGTGGGGAACCAAGCAGCATTAAGCGGATCTGCTCGTGTGCCGTGAGGTTGCCGATTCCGAGCCGTCTGCGCGGGTATCGGGTGTTGCGCTTGCTCAAATGTGGGTGTGCGATCTTGTTATGGGCCGGTACTTTTGTTTATTGTAGTTGCTCCGGAGGTGGAATCTTGTATCAGGCTCTTTATCGGAAATACCGGCCCCAGACCTTTGACGAGGTGGTGGG
>JBJDYK010000164.1:0-26006 GCA_051867275.1 Faecousia sp. | reverse complement strand
GATATTTGCACTTGGCTGCGTGAAAAAATTGCCAATATTTACTTGACACATACTCAAACTTTTTTGCAGTATCCCGGTTCTTGAATCCCGCCATTGTTTGTGTTACAATGAATAAAACAAGCTGTCGGAAGGAGGTATGGTTTATGGCAATTCAGGAATCCGGCGAAATGTATCTGGAGACCATTCTGTTGCTGTCCCAGAAGGGCGGCGATGTACACGCCATTGACATCGTGGCGCACATGGGCTACTCCAAGCCCAGTGTCAGCCGGGCCATGGGACTTCTGAAAAAGGAGGGCTGCGTCACCGTAGACGACACCGGCGCCATCCATCTGACAGAATCCGGCTATGCCATTGCGTCGAAGATTCTGGAGCGGCACACCCTGCTGACCCAACTGCTGATGGGTCTGGGGGTAGAGGAACGGATCGCCGCGGAGGATGCCTGTAAGATCGAACACGTCATCAGCGATACCAGCTTTGAAGCCATCAAAGCATATGCCCGCAACCTGGGGAAAGCGATATAATCTGGACAAAGCCGCGCCGGAAAGCAGGATGCGTTTCCGGCGCGGTTTCCGTTAACGTTACTTGTCCAGCAGCTCCCGCTCCGTCATGACACCGGCATCCATTTCGTGGAGGGTGTCGCAGAGGATGCGGGTATCGTCCGGGTTATGGGAGGCGATGAGGATGGTTTTGCCCTGTTCCTTCAGTTGCAGGAACAACTGCCGCATTTCCGCCACGCCGTTTTTATCCAGGCCGTTCATTGGTTCGTCCAGGATAATCAACTCCGGGTCCTCCATGATGGCCTGTGCCAGCCCCAATCTCTGGCGCATACCCAGGGAGTATTTTCCCACATGCTTGCGGCTGTCCGGGTCCAGGCCCACCAGCTTGATGGCTCCACGGATTTTTTCCCTGTCCGCCTTGCCGCTGAGCTCCATGAGATAGCGCAAGTTCTGGTAGCCGGAGCAGTTGGGCAGGAAGCCCGGCGTCTCTATGATGGCGCCCAGGCTCTCGGGAACCCGCTTGCCGTCTCCCATTTTCCGGCCCAGGACGGTGATCTCCCCGGAGGTCACAGGCAGCAGGCCGCAGATGCACTTGAACAGCACAGTTTTACCGGAGCCGTTTCTGCCGATGATGCCATGGATCTTCCCCTTTTCGAAGCTGACGGTCACATCCTTTACCGCCACGGTTTCGGAAAACTTTTTTGTTACGTTTTTTACCTCAATGGCGTATTCCATATTCTCACTCCTTATCCGTGTCCAGGCTGCACTTATGAATGTTGCACAGGGCCAGGACCGCCAGGCCGACACACAGGAGCAGCAGCATTCCCAGAGCGTAGCCCAGAGGCGGGTTCCAGTTGGCGGTCTTACCAACCAGTGTCAGGTCCATCCAGCTTAAGGGGGAGCACCAGGCCAGGTACTTGACATAGCCGATATATCCTGTAAAGCGCTCCACTATGACAGCAAGCAGCACCCAGAATACTGCCAGGCTGACGCCCACGCCCCGGCGGGTCCACAGGTTGCACACCATCACCAGCTCCCCCAGAAACATACCGATGAGCACCTGCATCAGGAAAACCCAGCCGGTGGCCCCCATGCCGGTCCAATGCATCAGAATGTTGCTGTTTACCACAAAGGGCGGCCGCACCACATGGTCATTAAAGTACCTGGTGGCGGACTGAATACCGGCTCCCCACTGGGTGGTCCACTCCACCTCCGGCAGCAGGACGATCCAGCTCAGAACCCAGGTCAGAACCGCCGCCGCCAGGCTCAGCACCAGCAGGTACAGAAGCTGGCCCATAAGCCAGCGGACCTTCCCCACCCGCTGGAGGACGAACTGCTGCTGCCGGTTCAGGAAGGGGGCGTCGCAGATCAGCAGCACAAATGCCAGGATGGTCATCAGATACCACTCACCCGCCCCAACCAGTCCGGGCAGCAGCCAGGGGGCAATTTTCAGCCCCGATGCCTGGGCAAAGGCCTTGTAGGGGAACACCCGCTCCATGGTATTCAGAATAAAAAACACAAAAACCATCAAAAACTTGGGCTGGAGCCGCCACTGCATCAGATTCAGCTTGCAGCATTTGAGTATTTTCATGGTCTACCGCCTCCTTTCCGCCCGCCGGTAAAAGACATAGCCCCCGATCACCGTAATATCCACCATAACACAGGACGCAAACAGAAAATTCTGCACATCGTTCCGAAGGACCTGGCTAAACAGCAGTCTGTTGGGCATGAACCAGCGCGTATTCATCAGCATCGCCAGATCGTGTACCGTAAAGAATAACAAATAGGGAGAAAAAATGGCCACATGGGTATTGGGTATGAAGGCGGAGACGGCCAGACCCAGCACCGACGCCATGGCGCACAGCAGGCCCGTGTGGACGCAGCGGAGCAGGAAGAACAGGCCCACTCTGCCCTCCCCCACCAGGGTCATATAGGCCGGCTGGCCAATGTACCCGATCGGATCATCCCCGAGCGGAGCCAGGGTCATGAGATACAGGGCAAACAGGCTGACCGCCAGTATTCCCGCCAGAAAGGCCGACAAGGCGGTGGACACCAGGCGGGACAGGCAGTAGGACCGGAAGCCCACCCGCTGGACCGCCTGGTCATAAAAGCCGCTGTCCCGGTCCCGGCAGTAGCTCCAGGAATAGCATACACATGCGATAAACAGGACCGTTGTTGGCATACTATTGATTGCATTGGCAAAATTTAAATAGTATGGCCATGCAAATGCCCCCTCGGAGGCGTTGGTGAGCATGCTAAAAACAGCCAAATACTGCATGACGAGCAGCAGCGCCACCGTCAACAGAAAAGAGCCGGACAGCAGACTGCGCCGCAAATCCACCTTCATGGCTCTGCAAAAGGGTTTCATTGGTTTCATCCCTCCATTCATTGTGATTCTGGGGTTCCTATGAAATGTTCCTGTTTCGGTCTCCCTCGTTGCACGGCACCATTGATACGTTTCTTCAGGCAAAGGCTCAAACTGTACACCTATGCGAATTTGCAACATTCTTCGGTTTTTTGATTCTGCTCAGTTCCGTCAGGTTTGCGGTCCAGATATATCCGGCCCCTACAAAGTGCCATCGTTGGTATTCTGAGGGGCACATAGCCTGTATAGGCCGGTTATTCCGAACGAAACGATGTCAGACCTCCTGGCCTGTCACCGCGTCCAGCAGGATGAAGGAATACTCGTCCCTTGGCTCATCCACCACCTCTCCCAGCACAAGCTGCGGTACCTGGAGCCCCAGGGTGGCCACATACCAGCAGGGCCGCAGGAGGCACCGGTCCCCATCGTACACATAGTAATACCGCAGGGACACCTCCTTGACGACGCGCTCATAGGAAACCGGAGTCAGGCACAGAATCTCCTTGGCGTTCTCCAGAGCCTCCCGGGCCGTCAGAATTGTCTCCGGCGCTTCCGTCTGTTCTCCGGAGGCCCAAGGCGCAAACACTTGAAGATATACAATCCCATCCCGGTTGCAAATAACTTCAATCATGGAAGGTATATATATTTGCGCAGCACCTGTATTGACCTCCGGCACCATTGGGAACCCATCCTGGGTAATTTCATAGGTAAAGTGGTAGGCATCGTCCGCCTCGGTCCAGCTCTCCTTGAATTTCAGCTCCTGACCCTTGCCGGTCATCTTCTGGATCGCGGCATCGGTGTGCTGAGCCTCCTCCATAACCCGGTGATCCAGGTACAGGGTCTCATTCAGCGCCACGTTTTGTACGCCCAGCAGCTCCAGGAAGGAGCGGACCTGTGCATCCGCCTCCTGCTCCGTGGCAAACCCAAAGGCTTTCGGCTCCCGGAACCAGTCGGAATTGTCCCATTCCGGGTATTTGGCGCGGTAAAAGCGAGGATAGCAAGCCAGGACATCTCCGTACCAGTGGTATTCCGAGGAGCTGTAGGAAAAAGAATAGCTGTTTAATTCCATGGAGTCGACGCAGATTGCCGCGCCCACATAAGCGTCCTTGTCCGTAGTGGCAACAAAATTCCACACGTTTCCCTTTTCCACGTCCAGCTCCACGTTGGCTACCGCGTCCCCGCAGACAGCCAGGAACCGGTCAACGGCGGCACGATCCAAAGCCGGGAAAGAACCGGTATACACGGCGGGAACCACGCCGGGAGTCCGGCCGCTGACCTGGGCGTCCACGGTAAGGCCCTCCGCCACTTCCTCATAGAAGTGGGTGGGATCGGTACTGTCAGAAGTAGAGTCCGGCAAGGAGCTTTCCCGGGATTCCTGACCGCAGCCTGCCAGCACGGCGGCCAGCAGAAGGGCAATCAAAATGGCATACAGCTTGTGTTTCATGGTCAATCCTCCTAAAATGTGCTATACTTAAGTGGTTTTTTTGTGATTCTTCTTGCTTGAAATATTTTTAATAACACATAGGAGCTATGCCGTCAATGGATTATGTCGCAGAAAAATCTTAAGAAAATCTTAAGAATCAACCACGCATTCAGTGGTATACCGGAAAATTTCAATCAAAAAAACGGCGGTGTGAGCAAGCTCACACCGACGCGCGGTCTATTATATTTCTTCCAGCAGGTCCCGAATCTGCTGGGGGGTGAAGCTGTAATCCACATCGCAGAACTGGCAGCCCACATGGATGGTCTCTCCGTCCCTTACGATGTCCTCCAGCTCCTGTCTGCCCAGGCTGATGAGGGCGCCCTTGACCCGGTCCTGGGTGCAATAGCACCTATAGCAGACCTCCGTTTGTTCCAGGAACTCCAGCTCCATACCGGCGCAGACGGTTTCCAGAAGCTTCTCGGGGGTCAGTCCGCTTTCCAGCATGGATGTCACGGTTCCCGCCCTGCGGACTCCCTCCTCCAGAGCGTCAATGACCGTATCCGGCGCGCCGGGCAAAAGCTGAATGAGATAACCGCCTGCCACCTTCACGCTCTGGTCCCGGTCCACCAGTACCCCCAGGGCGCAGGCGGTGGGGGTCTGCTCACTCTGGGCAAAGTAGGCGGTAATGTCCTCGGCGATCTCGCCGGACACCAGATGGACGCTGCCCACATATGGCTCCTTCATCCGCATATCCCGGATCACCGTCAGCATACCGTCGGTGCCCACGGCGGCCCCCACGTCCAGCTTTCCGGCGTACTTTTCCAACAGGGTTATGGCGGGATTCTGCACATAGCCCCGCACGTTACCTACGGAATCAGATACGCACAAAATGGTACCCAGCGGCCCGCCGCCCTTGACCTGCAGGGTCACGGAGCCGTCCTCCACCTTCTGCATATTGCCCATCAGGGAAGCGGCGGACAGGACACGCCCCAGGGCCGCCGTAGCGGTAGGCGTAGTGCCGTGGATGGATGCGGCCCGCTGCACCAACTGTGTGGAGCGAATGGCTGCCATTTTCACATAGCCATCCGTTGTCATTGCCCGGACAATATAATCATTCATGTTTCCCGTCTCCTTTCACAGCCAGGAAATAGACCCGCTGCTCCCCTGCCGCCGGTTCCTCCCGGCGCAGGTCGCCATAAAGGGTCACATCCCGGAATCCGGCCTGGGCCAGATAATCCTGAAGCTCCTCAAGCTCATAGGCATACTCCCGATGCTCCTCCTGGCTTCTGGACCAAAGTTTGCCCCGGCGCTGGAAAATATCCATGCCGTAGCTACAGATCCGCTCCGCCTCATCAAAGGCGCCCCGCCACACGCAGTAGACATCCTCATCCTCATCCAAAAACACCTGGCCGTCCATGGCCCGCAGCTTTTCCGGCGTATTCACATCAAAAAGAAACACCCCTCCGGGGTTCAGGCTCCCATATACCCGGCGAAAGGTCTCCCGGCAGTGGGAGGGATTCGTCAGATAGTTGATGCTGTCCAGACAACAGATCACAAAATCCACCTTCTCCGGCAGACACAGGCGTTCCATTCTCTGGCGCACAAAGAAGGGGCGGTTGTCCGGAAGGCAGGAAGCTTTGTCATAAGCGACGGTCAGCATCTCCTCGGACATATCCACCCCGATCACCCGATAGCCGGATTGGGCCAGCAGCACGGACAGAGAGCCGGTGCCGCAGGCCAAATCCAACACGGAGCGGGGCTGCACGCCCCGCTCCTGTAACAGACTCTGCGCGAAATCCAGAATCATCTGGTAGGGAACGTCATTCGTCAACCGGTCGTAGGATACGGCCAGAGACTCATAGGCGCTCATGCTTCTTCCTCTTCCTCCATGCGGCCCATGACCAGACGGTAGCCATCGGTGCCATAGTTCAGGGAACGATTGACGCGGCTGATGGTGGCGCTGCTGGCACCGGTGCGCTCCAGGATCTTATTGTAAATCATCCCCTGATTCAGCAGCTGAGCAACCTCAAAACGCTGCTCCATGGCATTGATCTCGGGAACGGTGCAAAGATCCATCAGGAAGTTGTAGCACTCCTCGGGAGTCTTCAGGGTCAGGATAGCGCGGTAAAGGGGGCTGGCGGGATTTGCTTTTTTGTTTCTGCTGTTCATAACGTTTTATCCTCCATCGTTAGTATAGTAGGTATTGGAAGTTTCAGGATTTACGGCTTTATTTTAGTACACAATGGGGAAAATGTAAAGAGGAAATCATAAAAATTTTTAAAATCTTTACATTTTTCTCATATTATTTCTGGCCAACCGGAAAATAATCTTCAAAAGTATGGGTACAGAAGGGGTCATTTGGAAGATACATCCGCATTTTTATTGCGGATTCCCGGTCTCCCGAGGCGATGCAGACGCATGAAGCGGTGCGCCGCAACGTTTTCCGTGCGGCGCACCACCGATCATTTTATCCGTTCAATCCAAATCAGCGATTGAAAATCTTGAAGATTTCATCGATGTCGTCCACATCCTCTGAGGGAGTGGGGGCAGGTCTGCTCTTTTCGCTTGCAGCAGTAAAGGGGCCGGGCTTCGCGAAGGTGGACTTGGATGCAGCAGGGGCGGTGGGCTCTTCCTTCTTCTCCTCAAAGCCGGTGGCGATAACGGTGACGCGCATCTCGTCCTGGAAGTCCTCGGAGTAGGTAGCGCCGAAGATGATATTGGCATCGGGGCTGGCGGCCTCCTGCACAATGCTGGCAGCGGTCTCCACATCGTCCAGGGTCAGCTCGGGGGAACCGGTCACATTGACCAGAACGCCGGTGGCGCCGTTGATGGAGGTCTCCAGCAGGGGGCTGGCCACGGCGGTCATGGCAGCCTGCTCCGCCTTTTCCCGGCCGGAAGCCACGCCCACACCCATGTGAGCCCGTCCGGCGTCCTTCATGACGGCGGATACGTCAGCAAAGTCCAGGTTGATGACCACCCGGTCGGAATAGCCCACCAGCTCGGAAATGGAGGTGACAGCCTGCTTCAGCACATCATCGGCAATGCCGAAAGCGTTGGCAAAGGTGATCTTCTGGTCGGTGACATACTTCAGACGGTCGTTGGGAATGATGACCAGAGAGTCAACCTTCTCAGACAGAGCCGCGATACCGTCCTCGGCCTGGCGCATACGGTTGGCGCCCTCAAACTTAAAGGGCTTGGTGACAACGCCGACGGTCAAAATGCCGGCCTCATGGGCCAGATCCGCAACAATGGGGGCCGCGCCGGTGCCGGTTCCGCCGCCCATACCGGCAGTGATGAAGACCATGTCGGTGCCTTCCAGAACCTTGGAAATCTGGGATCTGCTCTCCTCAGCGGATTTGCGGCCCACCTCCGGCTTGGAACCGGCACCCATGCCGCCGGTGAGCTTCTCACCGATCTGCACCTTGTTGGGGCACTTGGACTTATTCAGGTCCTGCTTATCGGTATTTACAACCACGAACTCAACGCCGTCCACGCCGGACTCAATCATACGGTTCACAACATTGTTGCCGGCACCGCCCACGCCGATCACTTTAATATTTACAACTCTCTCGGGATAAATCTCAGGAACACTCGTAGACATAATTTGTTCTCCTCCTATGTAGTCTGGGTAAATTCACGCCGCAAGCGGCAGAAGTAAGCAAATGTATACTCCGATATTGTATCGTGAAAAACGGATTTGGTCAATAGAAATTCTCATTTTTTGTCTAACTTTTTCCGAAATCCCCGGAAACCGTCACCACGGTGTAAACACCGCCTCCCCTTCATTCTGGAACGACAGATCCAGAACGCCGCCGCTGTAATGCTCCTGTTCCAGCTTTTCCATGGCCTCAACCATATAGCGAATCTTGTAGCTCAGGTCCGAGGGGCCCTTCAGCAGCACCTGGTACGATTCGCCGTACCATATCTGCATATCATACAGGCTGGAAACATCCACGGTGGTTATTTTACCCGTCCTGTCTGACTGCTCCAGAGCCGTGAGAATCTGTATGGCAGCGTTCAGCCGTTCGGAAGGGCTGCCCACGGATTCCACGGACGGTTCCCCCTCTTCAGGCTCCGGATCTGCCGCAGGCGTCACCTGCTGATTCTGCGCGGGATTTTCCGCCTGGATGCCCAGAACCCGGGGCGTTTCGGCAGGGGCTTCTCCCTCCAGCGGCTCCAGCAGCTTTCCGCCGCAGTTCATCAGCCACCAGGTCCCCTGTGCGGAACGTATGGCATAAACTGCCTCCGTTTCCACTATGTCAATATTAACCGTATCGGGCAATTTTATACCAATCTGCACCTGCGCCACATAAGAAAGCTCCGCCCGAATTTTTGCCGCTGCCCTGGCCTCTCCAAAGGTCAGCAGATTTTCGCCCAGCTCAATTCCGGCCGCGTCAATGATCTCCTGGGAGGTGTATTTCACATTGCCCGTGACGCGAACCGTGCGGACCTTAAAGAAAATGGTCAGGCCCAGAATCAGCGCTGCCACCACTGCCAGAGTTGTCACCAGCTTCAGCACCAGCTTTCTCCGGGGCAAGGGCCTGGCCGGGGTTCGCTGTGCCTCCTGGCGTCGCTGGGCGGACCGCTGGGCCCGCCTGGCCTGCTTGCGTCGCTTTCGCTGCTGCTCCCGGCGGCGGCGCTGCTGCTCTTCCCTGTGTCGCCTGGTCTCTTCCTGCTCCCGACGGCCGGGGTCTCTCCGGGCCCCTTGCCCGGACTGAGGCGGTTTCCTGCGCCGTTCAGACTCCTTCGGCAGTGGATTCCTCCCCGGCTTCTTCTGTTCCCAATCCATGGTATGTTCCTTCCTGGCAGAGATCTGCCGGTTCATTCTCTATGATACTGACTTCCGCTCCCAGGGCGCACAGGCGGGTTTGGAAGTTTCCGTACCCCCTGAAAATATGGTGCAGCCCGTAAACCCGGCTCTCGCCCTGAGCGGCCAGAGCGCCAATCACCATGGCGGCACCGCCCCGCAAATCCGTAGCGGTCATTTCCGCACCGTGGAGCTGCCGGACCCCGCACACCGAAGCTACCGTTCCGGCCGTCCGGATATGGGCCCCCAGCTTTCGCAAGGCGGGCACATGACGGTAGCGCTGAGAAAACACCGTCTCCTCGAACACCGTGACCCCCTCCGCCTTCATCAGCGCCGCCATCAGAGGTGCCTGGGCATCGGTGGGGAAACCGGGATAGGGCGCCGTCCGGATCACGCCGGGACTTTGAAGCCGCTCCGGCGCTTTCAAATACAGTCCCTGCGGTTCCGTCCGGATGGTACAGCCTGCCCCGGTCAGGGCCCGCAGCACCTCTCCCAGGTGGTTCGGTCTGGCGTTTTCCAGCGTTATCTCCCCGCCGGTAGCGGCAGCGGCAGCCAAAAACGTGGCGGCCTCCATCCGGTCCGGCATCACGGTGTATTCCGCCGAATCCGGCAGGCCCCCTTCGATTTGCAGCATGGAGGTATCCCTGCCGTAAATCCGGGCACCGCCGGCTGTGAGAAATCCGATCAGGTCCCCGATCTCCGGTTCCCTGGCGGCATTATAAATAACGGTAGTGCCTTCCGCACCCAGAGACGCCAGAATCAGATTCTCCGTGGCACCTACGCTGGGGTATGGCAAAACCAGTGTGTTTCCTTTTAGTTTACCACAGGCTGTCAAGCAATCCAAATCCCAGCTTATCTCCGCACCCAGGGTTCGAAGACCATCCAGGTGCATATCGATGGGGCGGCTTCCCAGGCAGCATCCCCCCGGCGGGCAGCAGCTGCAGCTCCCCAGGCGGGCCAGCACGGGTCCCAGAAACAAAATGGACGAACGCATGGCCCCCATCCGCTCTCTGGGCAGAGCCGTCTGCGTCAGATCCCCGGCCCGAATCCAGACCGTGTCTCCCTGGACCCGGAGCCGGCAGCCCAGCGCCTTCAGTATTTCCAGGGCGGCCTCCACATCCGTCAGAGCCGGAACGTTATGTATCACGCATTCGCCCCGGAACAGCACCGCCGATGCCAGCAGCGGCAAAACGCTGTTTTTCGCTCCGGAAACCGGAAGATTCCCCTCCAGCCTTTTTCCTCCGTGAACCGATAAATACGCCACCCGGCATCCCCCGCATTTCATGAGTTTTCCTCATCCTATGCAGAGGCAGCCCCCGGGGTGTCAGGTTATTTTGCCAGGTCTAAAATGATATTGCAGATCCGCTCGGCGGAATCCACCACAGCCAGTTCCCCCAGGGAACGGCGCATGGCCCGGCAGCGGGCTGGGTTGGACAGAAGAATTTTCGTCTCCTCAAACAGCTTTTCCGGTGTGCAGCGATCCTCCGCAATCACCTGGGCCGCACCGCGGTCTCCAAAAACCCTGGCATTTTTCTCCTGGTGATGGTCCGTCACATTGGGGGACGGCACAATAACGCAGGGCGTACCGGAGGCGGCGATTTCATTGAGGGTTGAGGCACCCGCGCGGCTGATAAATACATCGGCGGCGGCCATCACCGTGGGCATATCATAAATATACTCCCGCATGGAAAGCCCGGGGCAATCGTCCAAATCTACGCCCTGCTCCTTCACATACTGGGGCATCCAGCTCCAGCCGTAGGAGCCGGTGGCGTGGATGTGCTGCCAGGGGCAGCCTGCCTGCTGCTCCAGCTTAAACATCCCGGCCACGACCTTGTTCATCTCCCGGGCGCCCAGACTCCCCCAGGCGGAAACTACCAGGGGCCGCTCATCCAGGCCCAGCTTCTTCCTGGCCTCCTGCTTGTTTGTGTATAAAAATTCCTGACGGACCGGCATGCCAACCACCTCCACCCGCTGGGGGTTTTTATAGTTGGCCCGGCTTTCCGCGAAGGAAACCAGTATCTTCGTAACCCGGTCCGCCACCATCCGCGTGGTGAGGCCGGGAACCGCGTTGCTCTCATGTACACAGGTGGGAATCCCCATCCCGGTACCCACTTTCAAGATAGGGAAGCTGGCATAGCCGCCGGTTCCCACAATCACATCCGGCTTAAATTCCCGGATCAGGCGGCGGGCTTTCAGCAGAGACGCGGCGGTGTGGCAGGCCCCCGTCAGATTGTGCCAAATGGCCGCCGGAGTAAAGCCCCGGCGAAAGCTCCTGGGGTCCAGCGTCTCCAGACGATACCCGGCTTTGGGCACCAGGTCGCACTCCATACCCCCGTCGCCGCCTACAAACAGAATCTCACAGCCGGGGCGGCGCTGCCGCAGAAGGTTGGCAACGGCGATGGCGGGGTTGATGTGACCGCCGGTGCCGCCGCAGGTAAAAATCACTCTCAAGCTCAAACCTCCTACCCCCTGGTGCTGGAGCTCCAGCGGGAAATACTCAGAATGATGCCCATCTCACCCAGATTCATCATCAGGTTGGTGCCGCCGTAAGAGAAGAAGGGCAGGCCAACACCGGTGGAGGGCAGCAGGTTACACACAACGCCAATGTTCAGAATCACCTGGACAGCCAGCAGCGTGGTAATTCCCACTCCAAGCATGGTGGAAAACCGGTCAGCCGCGTGCATGGAAATCCAATAGCCCCGAATCACCAGCAGAGCAAAGAGAATCATGATTCCCAGCGCTCCGATGAAGCCCAACTCCTCGCAGACGATGGCAAAGATATAGTCGTTATATTCAAAGGGCAGATACAAATACTTCTGCCGTCCCATGCCGAAGCCCAGACCGAACAGGCCCCCGGAGCCAATGGCGTACTGGGACTGAATGACCTGATAGCCCTCGTCCATGGCATGTTCCTCCGGGTGCAGCCAGGCCGTGATCCGGTCCCCGGCGTAGCCCATGGTGGTGACATACAGGATAAAGAACACAACCACCAGGCCAATGGCGGTAAAAATCCAGCGTTTTTTTGTGCCGCCCACATACATCATTACCAGGCTCACCATGCCGATAATCATAATGGCGGACAAGTGCTTTTCCAGCGCCACCAGCACCAGGATCACCAGCACCGCGCCGCCGGTACGCAGGACACCGTAGCGGAACAAGGCCATATTTTCCTTATACTGGGCCACCATGGCTGCCAGTATACAAATGAGGGAAAACTTCGCCACCTCGGAAGGCTGGAACTGCTGCCCCGCAATGGACACCCACCGCTTGGCGCCGCCGGCGCTGACGCCCACAAACAAAACCGCAATCAGCAGCACAATCGAAACACCGTACAGGATCTTTGCCAGCTTCTGCCAGACGTGGCAGTTCAGGTGGCTGGCGGCAAACATGGCCACAAGGCCCACAGCCGCAAAGCCTGCCTGACGGATAAAATAAAACAGAGGTTTTCCGGATTCATAGGTGGCACGCACATAGCTGGCTGAAAACATCATCAGAAGTCCAATGGCCACCAGCAAAATCACCAGTACCATGAAGGGGACGTCTACCATACCCCGGTCATCCGGCGTCACCTTCCGCTGACGCGCGGCGTGAATCAGTTCATCTTGGGACAAGGCCCCGTCCTCCTTTCGAAGCATTTCAGATTCTGCCCTGAATGCCCATCCAGGCCAGAATGCACATGATACAGGTTACGGATACAAACACGGTAAAGATTTTTTCCTCAGACCAGCCGCACATTTCAAAATGATGATGAATGGGGGCCATTTTGAAGAAACGCTTGCCATGGGTCAATTTGAAATAAGTTATCTGGATGATATCGGAGAGGGTCTCCACAATGTACACCAGACCCACCAGCACCAGAACCAGGGGCATATCCAGGGCAAAAGCCATGCCGCACACGGCACCGCCCAGGAACAAAGAGCCGGTGTCGCCCATGAAGACCTTGGCGGGATGGAAGTTGTAAATCAGGAAGCCTGCCAGGCCGCCTGCCAGAGCCGCGGGAAACAGAGCCAGATTCATCTTGTCCTGGACAACGGCAGTCACCGTAAAGAACACCATTACAGGTAAGGTCACGCCGGTAGCCAGGCCGTCAATGCCGTCGGTCAGGTTCACCGCGTTGACGCAGCCCACCATGACGAACATGGCAAAAATCATATATACCACCGGATGAATCTCCAGGGTCACGTTTACGAAGGGAATATACAGGTCGCAGGTCAGAAGGCCCGCACGATACAGGATATACAGGAAAATCACGGAAACCGCCATCTGCAAAAGGGCCTTCTGTATGGCGGTCAGGCCCAGGTTCCGATGGTACTTGACCTTAAAAAAGTCGTCCAGAAAGCCCACAAAGCCAAAGCAAAGAGCCAGCACCAGCACCATCAGGGAGGAAAAGTCTCCGTTTACCATATACCGGATGCCAAACACCAGGCACATAAGGCTGGCTCCGATGAATACAAGGCCACCCATGGTGGGCGTACCGGCCTTGGTGGCATGCCAGTTGGGGCCAACTTCCCGAATCTCCTGCCCGGCCTTCAGCCGCCGCAGGACAGGAATCACGATGTAGCCCAGCAGCACCGCCAGGGCAAATGCACACAGTACCATCAAAATCAAGTTTAAAATCTCCGCGTCAAACATAATGCCGCCTCCGAATTTTTATTTCTCTTGTAAAAAGCGCTCCAGGGCCAGCTCCATCCGCATACCGCGGCTGCCCTTAAACAAAATCGTATCCCCAGGCTTGGCACGGCTGCAAAGAAGCTCCACCAGCTCATCCATAGTTCCGCAGGCGATGGCTTTATCAGGCCGCATACCGCCGGTAATGGCGCCGCTGACCATTCTTCCGGCATTCCGGCCCAGGGCCAGGAGCATGTCACAGTTGGCCGCCGCGACCCGGCCCACACGGTAATGCTCCGCCTGCGTGCAGGCGCCCAGCTCCAGCATATCTCCCAGCACCGCCACCCGGCGTCCCTTCCGGCTGCCCAGGACGCTGAGGGAAGCGGCCATGGACTCAGGACCCGCGTTGTAACAGTCCTTGATGATGGTGTAATCCCCTGCCGCAAAAATCTCCTGCCGGCCCTCCATGGACCGGAATGAGGCCAGGGCCTGACAGATTTCCACAACAGACACCTCCAGCAGACGGCCCACGGCAATGGCCGCCAGAGCGTCGCTGGCAAAATGGATGCCCTCCAGGGCCATAGCTGCCTGGAATTTGATATCAGCGGTATGGACGTCAAAGGTCAGATGTCCCTGAGCCTGGACAAAGCCGCTGCCCCGCACCTGGCACTCCGGATTTTCCATACCGAAGTAGACCGGCGTCCGTCCGCAGCTTTCCCGCCGGTTCCACAGCAGAGGCTCGTCGCCATTCAGAACCAGATGTCCCTCCGGCCGCAGGCCCTCCAGGATCTCCATCTTGGCCTTCAGGATCCCTTCCCGGGAGCCCAGATACTCAATGTGCATGGTGCCGATGTTGGTGATGACCGCAATGTCCGGCTGGGCAATGGAGGTCAGGTAGGACATTTCTCCGAAATGGTTCATGCCCATCTCCAGCACTGCCACCTCCACATCCGGCTCCATGGCCAGAATCGCCATGGGCATACCGATGTCGTTGTTGTGATTGACAGGTGTTTTTCCCACCTTGTATTTCCGGGACAATACGGCAGCCACCATCTCCTTGGTTGTGCTTTTGCCCACGGAGCCGGTGATGCCTACCACAGGAATGCCCAGTCTTTTCCGTTCCTCCCGGGCGATGTCTCCCAGGGCCTTGCGGGGATCCGGCACCACAATGGCAGGATAATCTCCGTCACAGTGACTGCACAGCACCGCCGCCGCGCCCTTTTCCAAAGCCATGGGAATGAATTCATGGCCGTCCCGCTGTCCGCTGAGGGCCAGAAACAGTTGGCCGGGAGTCAGCTTTCGGGAGTCGTTGTTTGCTCCCAGGAATGTAATGTCCTTATATTTGGGATCGATGCTGCCGCCACACCATTGGGCAGCCTGCTCCAGTGTAATTTCGCTCATTGGGCCTTACCTCTTCTCTTTCCGGTCACACAGCCACTGGGCCACCACTTCCCGCTCATCCAGGTGGCGCTTCACGCCGCATATCTCCTGGTAGGTCTCATGGCCCTTCCCGGCCAGCACGATGATGTCGTCCTTCTGTCCGTGGTCCAGGGCGTAGCGGATGGCCTCCGGGCGATTTTCGATGACCACATAGGGGGTCCGGGTGTCGCCCACGCCGGCCAGTATGTCCTTCAGAATGGCGTCGGGGTCCTCGGTTCTGGGGTTATCGGAGGTGAAGACTACGAAGTCCGCCTCCCGGACGCCGATGGCCCCCATGACGGGACGCTTGATGGGGTCCCGGTCGCCGCCGCAGCCGAAGACGGCCACAAGCCGCCCCATGCAGTAGCCCCGGACGGACCGCAGCACATTCTCCAGGCTGTCGGGGGTATGGGCATAGTCGATGAGAACGGTGAAGTCCGTTTCTGGCGTGGGAACCACCTCCACCCTGCCCTTGACCCCCTGAGCCTTGCCCAGAGCGGCAATGGAAGCTTCCATGGGAAGCTCCAAAGCGGCAGCCAGTCCCAGAACCGTCATTGCATTGTACGCCGTAAACAGGCCGGGAATGTTCACTTTGACCGGGAAGTTTTCCCCCCGGAAGGCCAGCGTGAAGGATACATGGTCAGAGGCCAGTTGAATCTCATGGGCAAACAGGTCCGCGCTCTGCTCCTTTTCCGAACAGGTGAGTCTTTTGCAGCCGGAGCGTTCCATCATAAAGCCGCAGTAATCATCATCCAGATTGAACACGCCCACGTCGCAGCGGTCAAAAAGCAGTGCCTTTGCCTCCGCGTAGTTCTCCATGGTCTTATGGAAATCCAGGTGATCCTCCGTCAGATTGGTAAAGGCAGCGGCATGGAATCGGACGCCTCCCACCCGCTCCAGAGCCAGGGCGTGGGAGGATACCTCCATCACCACATACCGGCAGCCTGCCTCCGCCATGGCAGCAAACAACCCCTGAAGCTCCAGGCTCTCCGGTGTGGTCCGCTCCGTGGGAATCACCCGGTCGCCGATCATGTTCTGGATGGTTCCCACCAGACCCACCTTGCACCCGGTCACCTGTTCCAGAACGGATTTCAGCAGCAGGGTCACGGAGGTTTTGCCGTTGGTGCCGGTGACGCCAATCATGGTCATTTTTCCGGCGGGATGATCGTACCAGTTGGCACTCATGACCGCAAGGGCCAGTCTGGAGGAGGTCACCAGCACATAGGGTACATCCGACTGGGGCTTCCGGTCCGTGACCACCACCCGGGCCCCCTGCTCCATGGCCTTGGGAATATAGCGGTTTCCGTCGGTGGCAAAGCCGGAAATGGCCACAAACACATCTCCGGGCTTTACCCGTCTGGAGTCATAAGCAACGCCTGTGAGCTCCATGTCCGGCACATGGGTTTCCAGCACCTCCACACCGGACAGCAATTGAGAAAGCTTCACAACAATCGCTCCTTCGTTCAAAAATCGTATCAGTCCGAGGCTGTCTGGTCCGAGAAATCCACCCGGATGGTGGTGCCCTGGGCCACCTGTTTCCCGGCCTCCACGCTCTGCCCCGTGGCAGTGGCGTAGCCGCTTTCAGAGTCGGCGCCCTTGACCAGAACATACAGCCCCGCGTTGGTGGCGGCCCGGTTTGCCTCGGTTATGGTCATGCCGGTAAAATCGGGCACCGTGACCAGCTCCGTGGGCACACTTTCGCCCATGTACAAAATCACCTGAGAATTACCCGGGACCCCGGAACCGGCGGCGGGAATCTGTCCCGTTACCTTGGTCCCATCGCCAACCAGGCGGTAGGTCAGGTTCTTGTCCTTCAGGGCATCGGCTGCCTCCTTTTCGGTGTAGCCCACCAGGGAGGGCATGGCCATCTCAACGGTACTCATATCCACATCGGTGTAATCCCGCTCCACGCCCAGGTAGGGAAGGATGTCCTCCAGGACACCCCGGACCGTAGGCGCGGCCATGACGCCGCCGGAAATGTAAATCCCGGTGGCGGCAGAGGGCGTATCCAGAGCCACCAATACAATATACTCCGGATCGTCCATGGGTGCAATCCCCACAAATGACACAATTTTGTCCTTGATTTCGTTGCCTTCCTCGTCCTTTTTACCAGTTTTCTCGGCGGTTCCGGTCTTACCGCCGATGGAATAGCCGGCGATCTTGGCATTTTTCGCGGTACCATGCTCCACAACGGAGAGAATCATATCCCGCATAATGGCACTGGTCTCCTCGCTGATGACCTGCCGGACCACCGCAGGCTCGGTTTTCTCCACCGTGTTGCCGTCAGCATCCAACACCTCACTGACGATGTAAGGCTGCATCAGGTAGCCGCCGTTGACCACAGCCGAGATAGCCCGCACAAGCTGAACAGGGGTAATATTGAAGGTCTGGCCGAAGGAGCTGGAAATCAGCGCGGCGGTGGCACCGTTGGCATTGGGGTCCGTGAACATATCCTTCGGGAAGAAGTAGCCCTGGGATTCGCCGGACAGTCCCACACCGGTGGTCTCCATCAGGCCGAAGTCCTGGAAATACTGGTAGAATTTCTCGTTGCCCAGCCGCAGGCCAATGTGGGCAAGGGCCAGGTTGCAGGAGTTCTCCAAGGCATTGAAGGTGGTCTCCGAGCCGTGGCCGCTGTGCCGCCAGCAGTGCAGAGGGTCTGAACGGCCCTGGAACTTCTCTTCACCGGCGCAGTAGAAGGTGTCGTTCACCGTTGTGGTGCCCTCCTCCAGAGCGGCCGCCATGGTGATGATCTTGAAGGTGGAACCGGGCTCATAGCCATCCGATACCACCCGGTTGCGCCACTGGGCCAGTCTTGCCTCCACCAGGGCGCTGTTATAGGCTTCCTTGGCCAGCTCATAAGCGGGGGAGCCCTCCTTCAGCGTCAGATAATCCTTCTTCAGCGCTTCCAGTTTCTCCAGCGTTCCCAGATCCACAATTTCCAGATAGTTGTTGGGGTCATAGCTGCCCAGAGTAGCCATGGCCAAAACCTCTCCGGTTTTCACGTTCATAACAATGCCGAAGGCACCGTTCTGCACGTCGTACTTGCTTATGGCGGCCTCCATGTTCTTTTCCAGATAATACTGGACGGTGGTGTCAATGGTCAGAACCACGCTGTTGCCGTCGGAGGCCTCGTAGTATTTTTCATAGGAATAGGGCATGGCGGTCTCATAGTTGCCCTTGGTTGTGATGACCTTACCGGCGGTTCCCTCCAGGGTGCTGTTATACCGGGCCTCGATGCCCTCGGCGCCCTGGTTGCTGGCATTGGTAAAGCCGATGACCTGTGCCGCCAGGGTGGAATAGGGATAGACCCGCATGGAATCCGGCTCCATGTGGATGCCGATGATGTCATACCGGTCGATAAAGCTGCGAATCTGGTCCGTCACATCGGCAGGCTGCTTCAGAGCGATCATCTTGTAGCGCATGGTGATGTCCGCCGCCTGCTCCTTGATCCAGTCCGGTTCCCGATTCAGGAGCGTACCCAGAAAATTGGCCACCAGGTCCATATCCACCTCATTGTCGTGAAGCTCCTTGGGGTCCAGAAACACGTTTTCCACGCTGGTGGAGGCCGCCATGACATTCATGTTCCGGTCATAGATGGTCCCCCGGGAGGCCGTAATATTGGTACTCCGGGTTTGGTTGTCCAGGGCCAGCCGGGAGTACTCATCGTGACGGAAAATCATCAGATTGGCCAGCATGGCCACCACCGGCAAAAATGCCACTACGCCGCACAAAATCAGAATAACTGCCGTGCGGCCCAGCATTCCCCGGTCGGCGCGGACGCGCTGCTGCCGGCTGGTTTGATTTTTACGCTTCCTATTACGATCCAAACGATTGGGTTTAAATTTCATAATGCCACCTGGTACTCAAGGGATTTGGGCCCATGCCACAAGTGGGCAGCAAGAAAAGCCTCGCCGCCCACCGCCTGCATACCCATGTGTAACTTTATGTGAGCCTCACCGCAGATATTCCCACAGGTCCCGCGCCGTTGACACAATCGCGTCCCAGGCCGCCTGGAAGGGGTTGGATGATGCCTTGGAAGACACCACCGTCACATCCTGCGAAGGAACCTGAATGCTCACAATCTGCTTGGCTGAGGGCTGCTGCATACCCAGCTCCCTGGCCCGTTCCTCCACAGCCTCCAGATTGATGGAGGTGTTATATTGGCTCTGGAGCTTCCGGTTGTCCTCCTGCAAAGACTGAACTGTGGATTCCAGCTCATCGAGACGGTCGGCAGAAGCATAGACCTGTGAATAGCCGAAAATCACCAGTGTCAGCATCATAAGTGCCGCCGCAACGCCCACCACACTCAGCAGGGACACTGCCATACGCTGACGGGGTGCGGGCCGCTTCCAAGGCTGAGGCCGCCTCTGAGGCTGATGCTGGGGCTCCTGCTGGGGAAGGGGCCGGGCCGTAGACTCCCGGGTATCGTAGTAGGCCGGGTCAACGGCAGCGGAGCCTACGACGCGATATTGATTTTCATCGTACTGTCTGGCCATGACACTGCCTCCTTTCACAATTTCTCACAGACGCGCAGCTTGGCACTGCGGGCTCTGGGATTTTCATTTAACTCCGTCTGGGTGGAGGTGATGGGCTTCCGGCTTACCAGCTTCGCCTGAGGCTTTCTCCCACAGACGCACACCGGAAATTCCGGCGGGCAGGTGCAGCCCTTTGCCGCCGCTGCCATAGCGCTCTTGACAATCCGGTCCTCCAGAGAGTGGAAGGTAATCACGCAGAGCCTGCCGCCGGGGGCAAGGCTGGGAATCGCGTCCTTCATAACCTGTTCCACAGCCCCCAGCTCATCATTGACGGCGATGCGGATGGCCTGGAAGCTGCGCTTGGCCGGGTGCTGCTTTTCCCGCAGGGCCTGGGGCGGCATGGCGGAACGAATCACATCCACCAGCTCCAGCGTAGTCTCGATGGGTCTGTCCGTCCTTCTGCGTTCAATGGCGGCGGAAATTTGCGGCGCGTAGCGTTCCTCGCCGTAGTCGTAAAGGATGCGCCGAAGCTCCTCCCGGGACCAGGTGTTAACCACATCGTAAGCAGTCATGCTGCCGCTGCGGTCCATACGCATATCCAGGGGCGCGTCGGCCATATAGGAAAAGCCCCGGCTGCCATCGTCCAACTGTGGAGAGGATACGCCCAGATCCAGCAGGATGCCGTCCACCTTGGGAATATCCAACCGCTCCAGAATCTGAGGCAGGCACCGGAAGTTGGAATGCACCAGGGTGACCCGGTCCATCCAGGGGGCCAGCCGCTCTTTGGCCGCGTCCAGCGCCACCTGGTCCTGATCCACACCGATGAGCCGTCCGGCAGTCAGCCGCTTCACAATTTCACTGGAATGTCCCGCGCCCCCCAGGGTGCCATCCAGGTAAATGCCATTGGGTTTGATATTCAGCCCCTGGATGCACTCATCCAGGAGTACAGACTTGTGTACAAATTCCATCACAATCCGATTGCCTCCAGGGATGCCAGCAGATTTTCGGGAGTCAGCATTTCCTGCTCGAAGTCGGCATATGCCTTAGCGTCCCAGATTTCCGCCTGACCGGCCTGTCCTACAATGACCACATCCCGGTCGATGCCCGCGTACTGAAACAGATTGCCCGACAGCAGGAACCGGAACTGCCGGTCCGGCGTGCATTCCACGGCGTTGGAGAAAATGAAGCCAATGGGGCCGGACTTCTGGGACAGGGACATGGCGTTGTAGCGGGCACTCAAATCCTCCCAGCCCTCCTTGGTGTAGGCCGTGAGGCAGCGGCGGGAACCATGGAAGCCGACGGTCACATAGAAGGTGTCCCCCAGCTCTCCACGCAGCTTGGCAGGGACAAACAATCTGCCCTTGTCATCGACCTTGGCGGTGTACTTGCCGATCATTTTCCCTCACCTCGCTCCACAATGCTCCACATTTCTACACTTTTACTCCATGTAGATGTAGTATAAACCCCACCGGCAAAAAAATCAATCTCTTTTTCAAAGTTTCATAAAGAAATTTTTTCATTTTTTCCAGTGTTTTCCATGAAAATCCGTAATTTTCGAACATTTGTTTGATGCTGCGAAAATGGAGCGGCAGTGGAGGGTTTTCGTCCCCCTCCACTGCCGCTCCCCGGCCTTATTTTCCCCGTTCCAGGCTAAACGTAGGTTCCCCTCCGTTCCAATGGACCCGAACCCATCGACTGCCCGGCGGGTTCAGCAGCAGGAACCGGGCCAGTGGATTTTCAATCCGGTTTTGCAGGTTCCTTCGGATTTCTCGGGCCCCTGCCGGTCCGCAGCATCGAACCAGAGCTTTGGCCACCGTATCTTCAAATCGCAGTTGAATCCCCTGCTGCCCGGCGCGGACCGCCAGCATTTCCAGCTGTTGGTCCGCGATCCTCTCAAGGGTCTCCTGACTCAGAGGCCGGAACACCGCCACCTTGTCAATTCGGCCCAGAAATTCCGGACTGAACCGTTCCCGCAGGCAGTCCTCCACCTGGTCCCTCTGGCTGGGGGGTACAAAGCCCAATCCCTCCCCTTCCCGGCGTTGGCCGCCCAAGTTGGAGGTCATGACCACCAGGGTGTTTTTGAAATTCACGGTTCTGCCCAGGCTATCCGTCAGGATACCGTCATCCATAATTTGCAGCAGAATGCCGCACACATCCGGGTGCGCCTTTTCAATTTCGTCGAACAGCACCAGACTGTAGGGTCTGCGGCGCACCTTCTCCGTGAGGGTGCCGCCCTCCTCGTAGCCCACATAACCGGGCGGCGCGCCAATGAGCCGGGAGACGGACTGTTTCTCCATGTATTCCGTCATATCCAGCCGCACTATGGCATCCCGACTGCCGTAAAGCTCCCGGGCCAGCACCCGGCACAGCTCCGTTTTGCCCACGCCTGTGGGTCCGGTAAACAGCAGACTGGCCACCGGTCTGTGCTGGTCTGCCAGGCCGCTGCGCCCCCGCTGCACCGCCGCGGCAACCGCATCCACCGCCTCGGGCTGTCCCAGTACCGCCCTGCCTAAGGCGTCGGCCAGGCCCAGCAGCTTCTGCCGCTCCTCCATGGCAAGGCTCCCCGCCGGGATTCCGGTTCGGGCGGACACCACTCCGGCGATGTCCGCCGCCGTCACGGTCTTGCCTCGCCGGTTTCCGGAAGTACGGGTCAACATCCGCTGCATCCGGTCCCGCAGCTCCGCCGCTTTTTCAAAGCGGCTGTCCCGTACCGCGTCGCTGAGCTCCATCTCAAGAGACTGCTTCTCCTGCTCGTACTCCCCTTTTTCGTTGCGTATTTCCTCCAGCCTGGCCCTGGCCGCTCCCTCATCCAGCAGATCGATGGCTTTGTCCGGCAGATACTGTTCCGGCAAATACCGGCGCGACAGGTCCACCGCCGCCTCCAGTGCCTCGTCCGTGATCTTCATATGGTGATGCCGCTCCAGACCGGACCGGACGCCCCGCAGAATGGCAAGGGACGCCTCCCGGTCCGGTTCCTCCACCAGTACCGGTCGAAAACGCCGTTCCAGAGCGGGATCCTTTTCAATATATTTCCGGTACTCCCGCAGGGTTGTGGCCCCCATCATCTGCAATTCTCCCCTGCCCAGGGCCGGTTTTAAAATATTGGCCGCGTCAATGGCCCCTTCCGCAGCACCGGCACCCACAATGGTGTGCATCTCATCCACAAACAGGATGATGTTCCCGGCTCGCCGGATCTCCTGCAAAAGATCCCGGACACGTTCTTCAAACTCCCCCCGGTACTTGGTACCTGCCACCAGGTTTGCCATATTCAGGCTCACAAGCCGCTTGCCCCGGAGCTGAACCGGCACCCTTCCCGCCACCATCCGCTGGGCCAAAGCCTCCGCAATGGCGGTTTTGCCAACACCCGGTTCCCCGATGAGGGCGGGATTGTTCTTGTTTTTCCGGCTCAGAATGCCAATGACCGCCTCAATCTCCCTGTCTCTGCCGATGACCGGCTCCAGAGACGATGCCTTTTCCATCAGGTCCTCGCTATACTGTTCCAGCAGCTTCATGGATATTCTTCGCTCCTTTCCCCCCGTCCGGGGCTTCCGGCTGGCTCGCTCCAAGGTCTGGGTGAACACCCCGTCCACGCAGATCCCGGACAGATCCAGTATTTCCCTGGCAGCGCCACCGGATTGGCGGACCAGAGCCAGCAAAATGTGTTCCGGCCGAATGGCACGGCTGCCGGTTTCCCTGGCCTCCGCTCCTGCCTGCCGCAAAATCCGCCGGGCCTTCGGGCTCAGGCCCTGGGGCAAGCGCAGGCCCGGTGTTCCCCTGCCCCGAAAGGACAAAATCAGGGTCTGCACCCACGGCGTCTCCAGCCCCGCTCCCCGGAGAATCCTGCCGGGAAGGGTCTCCGGCTGCTCCAGCAGACCCAGGAGCAGATGCTCGCTGCCCACATAGCTGTGGCCCATGGCCTTCGCTTCCCGAACCGCCAGGGCCAGCGTCTGCTTTGCCTGCTTTTCATAGAACACGGTCGTCATGGTTTTCTCACCTCGTCTGCCTGATTCTATCCCCGTTTTTGGTAGAATATACCCCATCCGCAAGCACAATCTCAGGATGCTGTGCGCAGTGCCTTTGCGCCAGTGACCTTGCCTATCTTTTTTCGGGCTTTCCTGAAATTTCATTTGCATTTTGAGAAAACTATGCTAGAATGTACTTGCGTGCATCTACATATGCGCCCGAAAAACTAAACAGGAGGGATTTGCTATGGCATACCGGATTACTGACGCCTGCGTGAAGTGCGGCGCTTGCGCTGATGCTTGCCCCATGGGCATCATCACCGAGGGCGAGGACAAGTACGTCATCGATGCCGATCAGTGCGTTGATTGCGGCACTTGCGCCGACACCTGCCCCAACGAAGCCATCGAAGAGGCTTGATTCCATCAAACAAAAGCTGTGCCTGTGCCGAAAGGCGCAGGCACAGTCTTGTATTTGTGAGTTTATGAATGAATCGCTTGAAACGTTTCCCGGCGGGCTGACCTTTTCGGCAGGGCAGGATGCTTTCCCCCTCAGCACCGACACCATGCTCCTGGGCAGCTTTGTTAAACTGCGTCCCAAGGCACGGGTCGTGGATTTGGGCTCCGGCAGCGGCGCACTGGGGCTTTTGCTGTGCGGTCTGAACGCCGAATGCACCGTCACCGGCGTGGAACTCCATGGGCCGTCCCATGAAGCAGCCCTTGCGAATATTGCCCGCAACCAACTGGAGCACCGGATGGAAAGCATTCCGGGGGACCTGCGGCAGATTCGCCAGCTTCTGCCTGCGGGAAGCTATCAGTGCGTCGTGTCCAATCCTCCGTACTTTGCGGACGGCGCGCCGTCTGCCTCCCATGCCTGCGCCCGTCAGGAATCGGCCTGCACCCTGGAGCAGTTGTTTGGTGCCGCCGCCTGGCTACTGCAAACCGGGGGTGACTTTTATCTTGTCCACAAGCCCCACCGGCTGGCGGACCTGCTGGTGCTGGCACGGCAATATAAGCTGGAGGCAAAGACGCTGCAATTTGTCCGCCATAGGGCCGAAAGCCCGGTTTCTCTGGTACTGCTGCACTGCCGCAGGGGCGCCAGACCCGGTCTGGTTTTCCTGCCGGAACTTATATTGTACGGGCCGGACGGAACCCCTACGGCCCAATATCGGAAGATTTATCACTTGAATTAAGGAGAGGCGCAACATGGCTGGTATGCTCTATCTGGTTCCAACCCCCATCGGCAATCTGGGAGATATTTCCCAGCGCTGTCGCGACACGCTGGCCCAGGCGGATTTCATCGCCGCCGAGGACACCCGGGTCACTCTGAGGCTCCTGAACCATATGGAGCTGCGCAAGCCTCTGGTCAGCTATTACGAACACAACAAGTCCTTCAAAGGTGAACGGATTCTGGACCGCATTCTGGCCGGTGAGACCTGCGCCCTGGTATCCGATGCCGGTTCCCCTGCCATCTCCGACCCCGGTGAGGACCTGGTGCGCCAGTGCGCTGAGGCTGGAGTCACGGTCTGTGCCATTCCCGGCCCCTGCGCCGTCATCACCGCCCTGAGCATCTCCGGCCTGCCCACTGGCCGCTTTACCTTTGAGGGCTTCCTGTCCACCGCCAAAAAGAGCCGTGCGGAGCATCTGGAGTCCCTGAAAACGGAATCCCGTACCATGGTCTTTTACGAAGCCCCCCACAAACTGGTGAACACGCTGAAGGACATGGCCGCCGTCTTCGGCCCGGAGCGCAGAATCTCCCTGTGTCGGGAGCTGACCAAGCTCCACGAGGAGGTCATCCGTACCACTCTGGGCAAAGCCCTGGAAAAATACGCCGAAGTCCCGCCCAAGGGAGAATTCGTCCTGGTGCTGGAAGGCGCCGCCCCCGCCGCCGAAGAGGCCTATTCCCTGGAGGATGCCGTAGCCATAGCCCTGAAGCTCATGGCAGAAGGCCAATCCCGGAAGGACGCCGCCAAACAGGCCGCCCTGAAAACAGGGCACCCCAAAAAAACAATCTACGATGCCACGTTGTAACCTCTTGACACCGGAGCCATTCTCCGCTACAATACTTAGGTTCCGTCCACATGACAGAGCTACCATCGCCTGCCCCCGTACCTCACCAGGATAGAGGGTCCGCCTCCTAAGAGAACGAGGAGTGGACACCTTTTGGGGAGGACCCCACCTTAAAATTTCATATACGTCTCCGTAGCTCAGCAGGATAGAGCATTCGCCTCCTAAGGTTACGTTACAACGGCCACCGGAGAAAAATTGAATATGGGATTGCAGTTCGACTTTTGTCGGGCTATAATCATAGATGACCATACGTCGCTATAGCTCAGTTGGATAGAGCGACCGCCTCCTAAGCGGTAGGCCGGAGGTTCAAATCCTCTTAGCGACGCCAGCAAACAACGCCGAAAGCCTTTGTTTTCAAGGGTTTTCGGCTTTTTTTAACAAATTCC
>JBJDYK010000163.1:0-5418 GCA_051867275.1 Faecousia sp. | reverse complement strand
CCTACGATGAAGCGGGTGAGGCGGATGAGGTCTATGAGAGCAAGGAGCTCTACGCCAAGGAGGCGGGCAGCTTCCTGTCCAGGCTCCCGGGTCCCTGCAAGGCGGGGGAGCTGATCCGCTGGATCTACAATGCCTCGCCGGAAGACAACCGTGCCGTGGTCTGCGGCTATGTCCGCAAGGGCGGCAAGATGGTGATTTTCTCCGGCGACCAGGACGAAACCCTGGTGGACCTCCGTCCCAGCGACAAGCTGATTATCTTCAGCAACCACTGATAAACATCGCCCCGCCTGTAGGGCGGGGTCATGACCCCGCCGGGCAGTCGCAAATCCGTAGGTAGTGCCTGAAAACGTAAAACCCAATGTAGGGGCCGGATATATCCGGCCCGAATCCTTGTGGGACAGGGTAGAACCGAAAAACCGCAGGATGTACCGGATTCGCATGGGTGCGCAGTTTGAATCGGTGTGTACCGCCGGGCAGGTTTTTATCCGGCCTACAGGGCGCAAAAAAAGAAATGACCCTTGACGAACCGGTTGCTTCCGTCGTCAAGGGTCATTTCCCTGAATTCTTGGGTTCAATCATTGGTTAACCTCCTATTCTGCGGTTTGCGGCGCGGCTTTCGGTGACAAAATTTGAATTGCTTCCGTGGCATTCATTTTAGTTCTCAACAAAATCTATGTAATCGGAAGAATGGTGAAAGCCGTCTGCCTGAGATTTTTCAGCACTTTTGCGCTGTCTCTTTGTGCCTATAGAATAACACGTTATCACACAAAATGCAATATGGAGTATTTCACAAAAGAATCCTGCCCGAATGCTGCAAAAAGGCGAAATTTTTCCTTTCAGTTGACAAAAATTAAACTGCTGTGCTATACTGAATCTGTTGGGCTGCTGTAAAACATCGGCTGACGGAAGACTGTGATTCCGTCAGCCGGTGTTTTGGTTTAAAGGGCAAGCTCCCCCAGAAGGCCGTCTTCGTACAACCCCGTGATTTTCACATTCTGAATCTGGTTGTGCAGCTCCCGGCCGGGGGCGTAGATTTTGGCGTAGTTGGGGGCATGGCCGGTCCATAGGTTTCCCGTCGCCGGTTCCTCAAACAAAACCGGCTGGACGCTGCCCACCATGGCTTCCAGATATTCCCGCTCCAATTCCGCCGCCAGAGCGATGGCCCGGGCGGAGCGGGCTTCCTTTTCCGCCTTGTCCACCTGGCCGGGCATGGTGGCCGCCGGGGTGCCGGGGCGGCGGGAGTAGGGGAAAATGTGCATGGCCGCAAAGCCGCAGGTCTTCATAAAGGCCAGAGATTCCAACAGCTCCGCCTCCGTCTCCCCGGGGAAGCCCACGATCAGGTCCGTGGTCACGGCGCAGCCGGGGAAATACTGCCGCAGTAGCCGCACGCTTTCCAGATACCGGCCGGTGTCGTACTTTCGGCGCATTCGCTTGAGCACCGTGTCGGAGCCGGACTGGAGGCTCAGGTGAAACTGGGGACACAGGTTATCGAAAACAGACAGCCGTTTGCAAAATTCCTCCGTAATAATTCTGGGTTCCAGGGAGCCCAGCCGAATCCGGACCCCGGGCAGGGCCTGACACAGGGCCTCCAGCAAATCGGTGAGGCCGGAGCCGTCCTTGAAATCCCAACCCCAGGAGGCGATCTCGATGCCTGTGACTACGATCTCCCGGTAGCCCTTTTCCGCCAGGGCTTTGGCCTGGGCCACCGCCGATTCCAGAGGCTCCGAGCGCACGGGGCCACGGGCATAGGGGATGATGCAGTAGGAACAGAAATTGTTGCAGCCGTCCTGAACCTTCAGCATGGCTCGGGTCCGCTCCTCCAGGCCTCCGGCAGGGAGCATTTCAAACTTCCGCCGCTTCAGGGCCTCGTCCACCTGCTCCAGCTTCACCCGCCGCTCCACTGCCTGGAGCATCATCTGCAAAAATTCCTCCCGCCCGGCACTGCCGCCGATCACGTCCACTTCCAGCTTCCGCACATCCTCGGTGCTGACCTGGGCGTAGCAGCCGCAGACGCCCACCACCGCCTGGGGATTTTCCCGGCGGCAGCGGCGAATGACGGAGCGGTTCTTCTTGTCCGCCACGGCGGTGACGGTGCAGGTGTTGATGATATAGCCGTCACAGGGCTCCGTAAAGCTGCCCAGGGTGTGACCCAGGGCCAGAAGACGCTGCTCCATGGCCTGGGTCTCGAACTGGTTTACCTTACAGCCCAGGGTGTAAAAGGCAAATTTCATTGGATTTCCCCCTTTTTTCTATAGAAAATCAGGCTGAACCATGTGACCACATTGTCGCCGTACTGGAACGGAACGCCGCAGCGCTCCGCCGTATCCGTCAGCACGATGCCGTGGCTTTCGATGCAGGGGTGCATATGCGCCGGGTGGCGGCAGGGACCCTCCGGGTAGGCGCAGTTTCCGCAGAGGGCGCAGGCCTCCGTGGAGAGGGTGTAGGTTTCCATGCCCTGCTGCCGCACCATGTCCTCAGCCTGACGGGTCACCTCCTCATGGTCCCCCCGGGTGGCCAAAGCGGCGTCAATGTCGGAGATGTCCTCCACCTCCGTCACGGTGCAGATCATGAGAAAATCGGGATAGGACTGGCACTTGCGCCGGCAATCCTCCACGCTGCCCACAGCCGGAGGACAGGCCCAGGTTTTGCCGTACATTTTGCACTCGTGCCGGCAGATGTAGCGAATGCGCTCCGAGAAGGTCAGCTCCCCGGTTTTCAGGAAAAAGTAGCCATACAGCGGAAGCTCCGCCAGTTGGGCCTCCAAACGTTCAAAATCCATGTCGTTCCTCCAAATAAGCCAGAAAAGCCTGGCATCCTTCCGTAATCTGCCGGTAGACCCCATCGAAATCTCCGGTGTACCAGGGGTCGTCAATGTCCCCCGGGTGTTTCGTAAAATCCAGGAGCCGATGGCACTTGTTTTCCGGATCGCCGCCCAGCACCCGCATGAGCCGGGGATAATTGTATCGCTCCATATACAGGATGTAGTCAAAGGCGTCGTAATCCGCTTTTGTCACCTGCCGGGCGGTCTTTCCCCTGCAGGAAATGCCGTGCCGCTCCAGCTCCCGCCGGGCAGGGGGGTATACCGGATTGCCGATCTCCTCTGCACTGGTGGCGGCGGACTCAATATGAAATTCCCCGGCATATCCCCGCTTCTCCACCAGATCCTTTAAAACAAATTCCCCTATGGGACTGCGGCAGATATTGCCGTGGCAAATAAAGAGTATTTTTATCATCTGTCTAAACCTCTGGAAAAAACCTGATTATGCTTGACTTTCCGGAATTTTTCAATGGGATTCCTGCTATTTTGTTACTCAGCGGTCTCCAGGTAAGGCTTCAGCTTCTCTATCAGCTCGTATACCTTTGTCCCCGGCGCGGCGCTGGCTGGGGGCCTCCCATTGTTCAACGCATCCAGCCTCTTGGCATTGCGGATCGCATTCTCCATAAAGGGCTTCAGCACCTCGTACATATCCTCACGGCCTTTTGTGTACACACCTGCACCGAGACTGGTCAGCCACTGGGTCAGCTTGGGCCAGTATTCTTTCCTGTGAATATCCGATTGAAAGAAACCGAAATGGAGAAGGAACCACAATTCAATACACTGGTTCGACCAAACCGCGTGGTACTGTGTTTCCTCCGTGCTGCTCCGGATGCATAGCTCCGCCGTGCGGTTAATCCGGTCGGCGGGAAAATCATCCGTGTCATAGACTACCCACACATGCTTGTATCCATTTGGATTTTCGCTGGCGTGGTTCTTTGCCTTTTCAAATAAGCTGAGCGTGTTGTCCCCCTCGCCGTATATGTCCAACTGAACCCTGCCCCGATACCGGCTGTTGATGACATCCCGGATGGCTCCAAAATACTGAGGCTCCGTATCCGTGCCCTCTGTAACAATTAAATGGTACTCCGGTTGAATCCGAATCACTTTGTCCCGGCGTTTTTTCATCCAACTCTTTTGAAGGTCACTCTTCTTCGGAGACTTCAGGCTCATTGCCAATCGCCTCCCGTCAACATATTGGTCAGATACGGGTCAGCTCCATAGCGGCCCTCCATATATTGCTTGTCATAAGCTGCCGTGTTGTTCACACGCTCGTTGTCCTCGCGGCGGATCTCGTATAGGGAATAAATCTCGCTTTCGTGATTGGAATTCTCTGCCGCAAACCAGATTTCGTCCCTGCGGAAAACGGAATTCTTCATGGTGGTCATATCATGGGAGGTGAATAAAAGCTGCGCGCCTCTGGTGTTCAGCCTCGGATTCTTGAACATGGCGATCACATACCGCAACAGCTTCGGGTGCAGCTTTGCGTCCAGCTCATCAATGATGACCAGCCGGCCCTCCCGCAGGGCAAGCAGCAAAACCGGAAGCACGCCAATCAGCTTCTTGGTACCATCGGATTCATCTGAAAACTTCAGCTCATAAACCTTACCATTTACGGTTCTGAGCGTATAGAGTTGCTTTTCCTCTTCGTCAAACCGATAGCCCGTCAGATCAATTCCCATGTCATTCAATGCCTGAACGATCTGGTTTTTGACGGTGTCATCTTCCGAAATCATCACGATGCTGTCTATCACAGGATTTGTATAGCTTCGGATAATGCAAGATTCAAACCAATTCTGCACATCCGCAATAACGGGGATATCATAGTTAATCGCGAGAAACGACAGGTAGGGCATCTTCGGATTCACGGAACGGTTCATGCTCGCCTTATTGATGCTGGGCCCAAGGGTGATTTCAGAACGCTCCCTCTCAAAAACCGTTCCGGTTCGCTTGCCGCCAATGGACCTCCAGTAGAGCGACTCCGATACGACCTCATCCTCCAGGAGGGCCAGGTAGTATCGGTACTCGTTCCTCCCCTGACGAAAGAATATTTCAAACTCCGTAGGCTGTGTTTTAGACTCCTCATCAAACAGGAACGGCTCACAACGCACCTTCTGCTGAATCACCACGCTCTTCCGGTTTTTCTCCAGATCATGAATCGGCTTTACCACCGTGGAAATCAGACAGGAAAGCGCCTGCAGCAGGTTGGTCTTTCCACCGCCATTCGGCCCGTATATTACACCAACCGGCAGCAATTCGGAGCCCTTCTCACTGCGCAGCAGGTTCTGTGAAAACTCGGGGATGGAGGCAGCTTGGAAATCAAAGGTTGTTTCCTCTTTATAGGACTTAAAATTCCGAAAAGAAAACTGGCATAGCATGGTTATCTCCTCCTTGCCATTCATTATACGAATACTGTCCAGAAAAGTCAAGGTATATACAGGATTACACAAAAATAATTTTTTAAATTGATTTTATAAGAAGTAATCACCATTTCTGAGTTGATGTTCGTTGGTGCGCCCACCGGTACAGGGCTGAGAGTCCTGCATCTACTTAGTGTAAAATAATCATTGGCGAACGAAAAAAGGTAGGGCGAAATCGCCCTA
>JBJDYK010000162.1:0-26444 GCA_051867275.1 Faecousia sp. | reverse complement strand
CCGTGGACTCCACATAGCCCTCCACACCGGTCATCTGCCCGGCGAAGGCCACCAGAGGATTCCGGCGATCGGCATAGAACCGGTCCAGAAGCCTGGGAGAATCCAGGAAGGTGTTGCGGTGCATGACGCCGTAGCGCACAAATTCGCCGTTCCGCAGGGCGGGAATCATGGAAAACACCCGCTTTTGCTCCGGGAACCGCAGGTGGGTCTGGAAGCCCACCAGATTGTAAACGGAGCCGTCGGCGTTGTCCTTTCTAAGCTGCACCACGGCATATGGCTCCTTGCCGGTTTTGGGGTCCTTCAGGCCAACCGGCTTCATGGGGCCGAAGCGGAGGGTATCGTAGCCCCGGCGGGCCATAACCTCCACCGGCATACAGCCCTCAAACACATTCCCGTCCTCAAAGCCATGAACCTCCGCCTGTTGTGCGCTGACCAGTTCCTTATAAAAGGCATCGTACTGATCCCGATCCATGGGGCAATTGATGTAATCCGCCGTTCCCCGGTCATACCGGGAGGCCATCCAGGCGCTTTCCATGTCCACGGACTCAAAGGTCACCAGCGGCGCGGCGGCGTCAAAGAAATGGAGGTACTCCTGCCGGCCGAAGTAGGCCCCGATGGCATCGGACAGGGCATCGGAGGTCAGGGGCCCTGTGGCGATGATGACGGGTCCCTCTGGAACCTCCGTCACCTCGCCCTCCTCCACGGTGATCAGGGGATGGTTCCGGATTTTCTCCGTCACCATGCCGGAAAAGCCGTAGCGGTCCACAGCCAGGCAGCCCCCTGCCTCCACCCGGGTGGCGTCGGCACAGGTCATAATCAGGCTGTTCAGGTGGCGCAGTTCTTCCTTCAGCAGGCCCACGGCGTTTTCCAGCCGGTCGCCCCGCAGGGAGTTGGAGCAGACCAGCTCGGCAAAATCCGTGCTGTGGTGGGCGGGGGTCATTTTGTGGGGCTTCATCTCAATCAGCCGCACGGGAATCCCCCGCTGGGCCAGCTGCCAGGCAGCCTCGCAGCCGGCCAGACCGGCACCGATTACCTTTACCTCATTCACGCCTTTTCCACCTTCTTTTTGGAGGTGCGGCCGGAAGTCTTCTTCGCAGCCGTTTTCTTAGCCGGAGTCTTCTTGGAAGCGGACTCCGGTTTCTCTTCGGTCTCCGGAGCGGTCTCGGGTTCCCCGGATTCCGGGTTCTCCGCCGTCTTCTTCCGGTAATAGCCCCGCTGATCCTCCGGCAGGAAGTTTTCACAGGCAGGGTTGACGCAGAAGGGCTTCATGCGGCCCCTGCCGGATTTTTTAAACATGGTCTGACCGCAGGCGGGGCAGTCAAACTCCGTGGGCACGTCCCAGGTCATGAAGCCGCACTCCGCGCCGCGCTCACAGGCGTAATAGGTATAGCCCTTTTTGGACTTCTTCTTCACCATGCCGCTGCCGCACTTGGGGCACCGGCCGGGCATCCGTTCCACCAAAGGCTTGGCGTTCTTACATTCGGGATAGCCGGGGCAGGCCATAAACCGGCCGAAGCGGCCCATTTTGATGACCATTTTTCTGCCGCACAGCTCGCAGACCTCATCGGTCTCCTCATCGGGCACCTTCAGATGGGTGTCCTTCAGGGCCTCCTCCGCATCCAGCATTTCCTGATGGAAGCCTGCGTAGAAGTCCCGCAGGACCTCCTGCCACTGGCATTTTCCGGCCTCCACATCGTCCAGCCGGTTTTCCATGTTGGCGGTAAACTCCACATCGATGATGTCGTTGAACCGGTCCATCATCAGGCCCGTGACCACCTCGCCCAGAGGGGTGGGGGCCAGGCGTTTGTCCTTCTTCATGACATAATCCCGGTCCTGGATGGTGGACACGATGGAGGCATAGGTGGAAGGACGGCCCACGCCCTTTTCCTCCATGGCCTTGACCAGGGTGGCCTCCGTATATCTGGCGGGCGGCTGGGTGAAATGCTGCTGCTTGTCGATGTTCCGGATGGAAGCCCGATCCCCCTGCTGCAGATCCGGCAGCGGGGAATCCTCCGCCTCTGCCTCATCGTCCCGGCCCTCCTCATAAACGGCGATAAAGCCGGGGAACCTCAGGCTCTGATGGGAGGATTTAAACAGGTGCCCCCCACATTCGGTGTCGATGGAAACCACATCATAGACGGCGTTGGCCATCTGGGAGGCCAGGAACCGGCTCCAGATCAGCTTGTACAGCCGGTACTGGTCCTTGGTCAGGGCACTCTGAATGGTCTCGGGGTCCAGCTCCACATGGGTGGGGCGGATTGCCTCGTGGGCATCCTGGGCTCCCGCCTTGGTCTTGAACTGGTGGGGCTGACCGTAATAGTAGGCGCTGCCGTAGCGGTGGGAGATAAAGTCTTTGGCGGCGCTGCAAGCCTCGTCGGAGAGGCGCAGAGAGTCGGTACGCATATAGGTGATGAGGCCCAGGGTCCCCTCCCCGGGCACATCCACGCCTTCATAGAGCTGCTGGGCAACGGCCATGGCCCGCTTGGGGGTCATGTTCAGCTTCCGGGAGGCCTCCTGCTGCAGGGTAGAGGTGGTAAAGGGCGGCGCGGCGGTGCGTTTTTTCTCCGTCTTTTTTACGTTGGTGACGGTAAATTCCTTACCCTGGATGTCCGCGATGATCTGATCAGTCTCCGCCTCGCTTGCCAGCTCCCGCTTCTTGTCCTCGCCGTAATACCGGGCCAAAAAGGAACCGGCCTTGCCGATCCGATCCAGCATGACCTCCAGGGACCAGTATTCCTTGGGAACAAAGGCCCGGATTTCATTCTCCCGGTCCACCACCAGCCGGGTGGCCACGGACTGAACCCGTCCGGCGGACAGGCCCCGGCGAACCTTTTTCCAAAGCAGGGGGCTTAACTGATAGCCCACAATCCGGTCCAGAATGCGGCGGGCCTGCTGTGCATCCACCAGGTTATAGTCGATGTCTCTGGGATTGGCGATGGCGGAATTCACCACATTTTTGGTGATCTCATTAAACGTGACCCGCCGGATCTTGGTGTCCGGCAGGGCCAGCAGCTCCTTTAAGTGCCAGGAAATCGCCTCGCCCTCCCGGTCCGGGTCAGTTGCCAGATAGACCATTTCGGACTTAGACGCGTTTTTCTTCAGGTCGCTGATAATGTCCTCCTTGCCGGGGACAGGCCGGTAGTCCGGCTGAAAATCGCCATGCTCCAGATCCACGCCCATCTTGCTCTTGGGCAGGTCCCGCAGATGGCCCATACAGGCCTTGACGGTATAGTCAGGGCCCAGATATTTTCCAATGGTTTTCGCCTTGGAAGGCGACTCCACAATAACCAGGTTACTTCCTTCTTTTGCCATGAAATCCTCCATGTGACAGCCCCATAATCTACCGGGGCAGAGAATAGTATTTGCCGGGGTGCCGCGCCACCAGGCCCTTGACCTCCAGAAGCGTCAGAGAAGCCAGGACCTGCGCGGCAGTCAGACCGGAGGAGTCGATGATCAGGTCAACGTGGGTCAGCTCCGAGGTCAGCAGCTTCAGCACAATCTCCTCATCCTGGGACAGCTCCGGATTTTGATTGCCTTCAATATACGGCGTTTTCTTCAGGTTGTCAACGCTTTTCTTCTTTCCTTTTTCTGATGAAACCTGCAAAACAGGCTGAGATACGGCAAAAGACTGCTTCTCAGAGCCGCGCTCGGTGACATAGGAGGACAGGTCCACACCGCCTGCACACCTGTGAACCTTCCCGGGGAACAGAGCCTCATACTCTGCCATCACATCCCAGCCAAACTGGGCCACCATGGCCCCGGACTGGATCAGCCGGTTGACGCCCTGGCTGTTGGGCGCGTCCACGTTGCCGGGGACGGCGAACACATCCCGTCCCTGATCCAGGGCATGCTGTGCCGTAATCAGGGCGCCGCTTTTCTCGGGGGCCTCCACCACCAGTACGCCGCAGGACAAGCCGCTTATGATCCGGTTGCGCTTGGGGAAGTTCCAGCCAAGAGGCATGGTGCCCGGAGGGAACTCCGACAAAAGGCAACCCTGTAATTCCACATCCTTATAAAGATCCCGGTTGCTTTTGGGGTAGACCACATCCACCCCGCAGCCCAGCACGCCCACCACGGCACCGTCCGCCATAAGTGCGCCCCGCATGGCCATGGTATCAATGCCCCCGGCCAGGCCGGAGATCACCAGACCGCCGCATTTTGTGATCTGGTAGCCCATTCGTTTGGCCACCATGCAGCCGTAGGCAGAGGCCTTGCGTGTCCCCACCACCGCCACTGCCGCCTCCGCGTCAAAGGAGGGCAGACAGCCCTTGTAATAGAGCACCAGGGGCGGATCCGGAATATGCTTCAGGCGGTCGGGATAGGCCGCGTCACAATAGGTCAAAATGTGGATCCCCTTGATGCGGCAGGTGGAGAGTATCTTTCCGGCCTGCTCCAGGGATTTATCCAGCAGCGGTTCCAGATTCTTCCCCCGGAGCGGCTCAATGAGGGCATAGTCCTCCCTGTTGGCATAGTACAGTGTTTCGATATCCGCAAACGCCTGCAAAAGCGTCAGAGCAGTCCGCTCACTGACTCCCTGACGGGTTGCCAGCCATATCCAGTGTTCCAACATCATAATCCCGCCGTTTCTGTCTTTCTGTGGGAATTTTATCGATTCAGCCGCATCTGCCACATAACGATGGTTGCCGCCACGGCGGCGTTCAGAGATTCACAGTGGGGCTGCATGGGAATAATCAGCTTGCGGTCGGAATAGGCCATAAGCGTTGGGCCCACGCCCTGTCCCTCACTGCCGATGACCACGGCATACTGCTCCAGCCGGGCCTGCCGGATGTCCTGGGCATCTTGTGCAAGGGCCGTAACCGCCAAAGGAATCCTCCCCTCCGCACAGGCCCGCACCACCCAGTCGGCGGTGGTCTGTACCGGCTGGGTGCGGAACACCGCCCCCATGGAGGCCCGCACGGTTTTCCAGTTATAGGGATCCGCGCACCCCTCGGTCAGAAGCACCGGAACCTCCAGAGCGTCCGCCGTCCGCAGAATGGTGCCCAGGTTTCCCGGATCCTGAATGCCGTCGAGAATCAGGCAGCCTGGCGTGAGTCTGGGAGCGACATTCTCGGGCAGTCTGCACAGAAAGAGGGCCCCCTGGGGCGCTTTCATGGGAGAAAGGGACTCCATCACATCCCGGGGAACCACAAACCGCTGCACATGCCCCGGCAGCTCAAAGGTCAGGGCTCCCTCCGTGGAGATCACCGTATGAAGACCGGGATACCACCGGACCGCCTCCTCCAGCAGCTTAACCCCATCGCCCACAAAGAGGCCCGATTCCTGACGCTCCCGGCGGGAGGTCAGGAGCCTCCTTACCTGCTGCAAAAAGGGATTTTTCCGGCTGGTGATATAGGTGTCACTCATTTTTTCTGCACCGCCGACAATGCCTTATAGTTGCCCAGGACAACCACCACATCCGCCTTCTCAAACACATAGTCGGCGTTGGGCGACACCTGAATCTCCCCGTCTCTGCGGACGGCCAGAATGTTCACGCCGCATTTGGCCCGGACGTTTAACTGCATCAGGGACTTCCCTTCCCAGGAGCCGGGGATCTCAAATTCCGTAATGCCGTAATCCCGGGAAAGCTCGATATACTCCAGCACATTGGCCGTAGACAGTCCCTGGGCCAGCTTGTAGGCGGATTCCCGCTCCGGCACGATGACCCGGTCGGCGCCGATTTTCTCCAGAACCTTCTTGTGATTTTCATCGTGGGCCTTGCACACCACCATGGGAACGCCCAGCTCCTTCAGATTCAGGGTGGTCAGCACACTGGCGGACAGGTCGCCGCCGATGGCCACGATGGCGCAGTCGTAATTGCGGATGCCCAGGGCCCGTAGCACCTGGGGATCCTCCGCGTCGCCAACCACGGCGTGGGTGACGCTGTTGGCGATCTGCTGCACCTTCTCCTGGCACTTCTCGATCACCAGCACCTCGTTGCCCAACTGACTCAGGCGGCAGGCAACGCTGTAACCAAACCGGCCCATGCCGATTACCACATATGTTTTCATATTCGTTCGCTCCTATCCTATCAACAGTTTCGTCTCCGCGTAATGGAAGCGTTCCTCGGCCCGGTCGCCCATGAGGAAGCCCAGGCTGATGGTCAGAATGCCGACTCTGCCAAAGTACATAAACAGAATAATCAGGCATCTGGAAAGGTTGTGCAGCAGCGCCGTGGCGTTGGCGGTCAGGCCCACGGTTGCCAGGGCGGAGGCCGTCTCATACAGCGCGCTGAGGAAGGGGATGTTGCTGTCAGCCGTCAGGACAATGGCTCCCAGGAAGCACAGGGCCAAAACCATCACCGCCAGAGACATGGCATCCCGTACCTGCCTGTCGGAAACCGTCCGCTTGAAAGCCCGTACATGGCTCCGGCCCCTGGCGCTGGAAAGGGCGGCCAGGAACAAAACCGCCACGGTGACGGTTTTCACGCCGCCGGCCGTCGAGCCGCTGGAGCCTCCGATGAGCATCAGGACGATGGACACGGCCTTGGTGGATTCCGCCATGGCGTTCTGGTCAATGGCGGCGAAGCCCGCCGTTCGGGTGGTGACGGACTGGAACGTACCGGCCAGCAGCTTTTCCCCGGTGGTCATGGAGCCCAGGGTGGCGGGGTTGTTCCACTCCAGGGCGCAGATCAGCACCGTACCGCCCACCAGCAGCAGGCCCGTACAGCACAGCACCAGCTTGGTATATACCGAAAGACCCTTCAGGCTACGGCTACGCAGGGCCTGCCACAGGTCCTCCCAGACGAAGAAGCCCAGTCCGCCCAATATAATCAGGGCCATGAGGGTCAGGAGTACCACCGGATCCGTGCCGAACCGCATCATACTGCTTCCCGGCTCCAGAGCGCCCAGAATGTCGAAGCCCGCGTTGCAGAAGGCGGAAATGGAGTGGAAAACGCCCCATTTCAGAGCGTTCCACGGGCCGAACTCCGGCAGAAAACGGAAAAACAGAATAATCGCTCCCAGGCCCTCCATACTGAAAGCACCCACCAGCACATGCTTCTGGAGCCGGACCACGCCCTGCATATCGTTCAGGCTCATGGCCTGTGCCAGCAGCATCCGCTGCTTCATGCCCAGCTTCCTGCGCAGAGAGAAGGCCAAAATGGAGGCGATGGACATAAAGCCCAGGCCGCCGATCTGAATCATAGCCAGGATCACCACCTGGCCGAAGCCGCTCCACTGGACCCAGGTATCCGCCAGCACCAGGCCGGTGACGCAGGTGGCGGAGGTAGCGGTGAACAGTGCCGTCATGAAGCCGCAGGACTCCCCGCTTCTGGAAGCTATCGGCAAGGAGAGCAGCAGGGTGCCCACCAGAATGATAATCAGAAACACCAGGGCGATGATCCGGGCGGCAGGCAGTTTGTTGGAGCTGCTGCGGAGTTTGATTCCCAGCAAATGCCGCGAATATGACATAAAACGCCTCCAATACAACAAGAGGCATAGCGGTCACTATGCCTCGCGTTTTTAATCCGGTTGCGAAAAAGCATACTATTTCATCTTGAAATATAGATACTATAGCAGATTTTTTCCCAATGCACAAGGGTCTTTTCGTATTTTTTCCGCTGATTAAGGGATGCAGGTTCCGGATAAGATTGGATTCAGATTTCAAATTCAAACTTCCCCTGAAAATTCATGGAAATTTCATAGACATTTCCAGGCAAATACGCTAGAATAGGTTCTGTCATCAAGAAGGAGTGATCGCAGTTGAAACAGCTACGCAATAAGTTCGAGCGCTTCTGCTACCGCAACCGGAACATAGGCATCCCCAATCTGATGCTCTGGATCATCCTTGCCAACGCGGTGGTATTCATCATCAACTATACAGACCCCAGCCAAATCCTCTACTCTACCCTGTGCTTCAACCGGGACGCCATTCTGCGCGGCGAGGTTTGGCGGCTATTCTCCTATATTCTTCTGGACTTGAGTTCCCAGAGTGTCTTTTGGGCCATTATCGCGGCGATTTTCTACTATCAACTGGGTCTTGCCATAGAGAACAGCTGGGGCAGGCTGAAATTCGGCCTGTACTATCTGACCGGTATTGTGTTCCTGGATATCGCCGGTTTTCTGTTCAACTCCCGGGTGAACGTGGATATGCTGCACCTGACTCTCTTCCTGGCATACGCCACCATTTACCCGGACACCCAGTTCATGGTCTTCTTCATTATTCCCGTAAAGGCCCGCTGGCTGGGAATTCTGGATTTGGCGTTCTACCTGTACCTGCTTCTGCAGATCGATCTTTTCCCCTACAATCTGCTGCCCCTGTTCGCCCTGGCCAACTATTTCCTGTATTTCGGCAAGGACTTCTGCAACATCTTCCCCGTTTCCTGGCAGGTCAACGCACGGCGGCTGTTTAAGCGCGGCGCCAAAACCGGCAGGGCTAAGACGATTCCCTTCCCCAAGGCCGGTTCCTATGAAGCCACCCACGCCAACGCAAAAGCGCCTTACACCCACCGCTGCACCGTCTGCGGCCGAACCGATGTTTCCGACCCCGGTCTGGAATTCCGGTACTGCTCCAAATGCAAGGGCTACTACTGCTACTGCGAGGACCACATCAGTAGCCACACCCATATCCAGTGATTTTCCTTAAAATTTCCCGCTGTGTTTTGGCACAGCGGGAAATTTTTATAGATGCTTATCGACATAACACAGCCGAGCATTCAAAAGGCAGAAAAATGATTCTTCTTTGCAGCACCCACTGTAGGGGAGGGGCATGACCCTCCCGGCGGCAGGAACCGATATTTACAAATAAATTTAGGCAAATCCGTAGGGAGTTTGATTCGTATTCGCCGAAACTCGGTACAAGATGTTATTTCGTACTGCCGGGCCGGATATATCCGGCCCCTACAAAGGGGGTGCTTTTACTTCGCGGAAAGCTCCACTGCCCTGCGGACAATGGAGAATGGAGGAACCTTGCAGGGAAGCTGCATCCGGAACACCATCTGGGGCGTTCTGGGCTCCTCCAGCGGGATCCCTGCCTCATCCTTCATCGTGGGGGCCACCATGGCAAGAGGGCGTGTATCCGGGCCTACCAGCTCCACCCGGTCCCCTGCCCGGAACTTGTTGCGCAGGCTCAGGGTGGCCATGCCGCTGTCGTCACAGTCCAGCACAATGGCGCAGACCTGCCACTGGCGGATATAGCGGGAGCTTTCGGTGTACTGTCCCGGAAAACCGTAATAGAAGCCGGTGGAGTAGACCCGGTGGGAAACATGGTCCACCTCATCCCGCCACACCGGGTCCAGGGGTCTTCCCGCCTGGGCGTCGTCGATGCAGTGGCGGTACGCGCCGGTGACGATGGCGGCATAGTAGGCGGATTTTGCCCGGCCCTCAATTTTTATACAGTCCACACCGGCATCCATCAGGTCCCCCAGGTGGTCGATCATACACATATCCCGTGAGTTCAGGATGTAGGTCCCCTTCTCGTCCTCAAAAACGGGAAAATACTCCCCGGGCCGCTTTTCCTCCATCAGGGCGTACTGATACCGGCAGGGCTGGGCGCAGGCGCCCCGGTTGGAGTCCCGGCCTGTCATGTAGTTGGACAGCAGGCACCGGCCGGAATAGGACACGCACATGGCCCCATGGCCGAAGGTTTCGATTTCCAGCTCCTTTGGTGTCTCCTGCCGGATGCGGTAAATCTCCTCCAGACTCAGCTCCCGGGCCAGAACCACCCGGCTGGCCCCCAGATCGTACCACGCTCTGGCGCAGACGCTGTTGGCAATGGACTGCTGGGTGGAGATATGCCGCTGGCAGTTGGGGGCATAGCGTCCTGCCAGGGTGAAGGCTCCCAAATCCGCCAGAATCAGGGCATCCACACCGGCATCGTTTAAAAGCTCCAGGTGGGCCGGAAGCTGGGAGACCTCGTCGCCCCGGGGCATGGTGTTGACGGTCACATGGACTTTGACACCGTGGTCATGGGCAAATTTCACCGCCCGGGGCAGCTCCTCCGGGGTAAAGTTCCCCGCGAAGGAGCGCATACCGAAGCTGGTGCCCGCCAGGTACACCGCGTCCGCACCGTACAGCACCGCCATTTTCAGCCGCTCCATGTCCCCCGCGGGGGCCAGCAGCTCCAGTTTTTTATTCTCCATCATCTTCCTCCAAGCCATTCAGGAAAGCCTGATGCTCCTGCTGGGTCCGGCTGAAGTGGTGCGTACCGGTATCGGGGTCCAGGGCGTACCAGAAGTAGTCGGTCTCCTCCGGATGAAGGGCGGCCTTCAGGCTGTTCATGCCCGGGTTGGCAATGGGGCCGATGGGCAGGCCCGGATTCCGATAGGTGTTATAGGGGCTGTCGATTTCCAAATCCTCATAGGTCAGATTGGCCTTCCGCTCCCCCAGCGCGTACTGAATGGTGGCGTCAATGTTCAGGTAGGGATAATCGGGGCTGCACAGACGGTTATAGATGACGGAGGCAATGATGGCGCTTTCGCCGGAACCGGCGGTCTCCCGCTCGATCATGGCTGCGATGTTCACCACATCCAGGACATCCAGGTACTGGCTCTCGATATAGCTCTCGTCATAGCCGTTGTCCGCCAGCTTCTCCGCAAGCCACATATTCAGGCCGGTGATATCAGCCTCCATATCCTCGTTGAAGCGATACTCAAAGTTGTTCAGCATCTTCCGCAGAACCCGCTCCGGGTTATCGGTGACATAGAACTCATAGGTATCGGGGAACAGGAAGCCCTCCAGGCAGTAGGGGCCGTCCCGGCTCACGTCCTTCAGGAACCAGTACCCCTCCAGATCTCCCTCCTGAGCCGCAGTTTCCAAAGCCTCCACGGTACACACCCCGTTCTTCTCCAGAAGTTCGAAGATCTGCCGACACTCGTAGCCCTCGGGAATCATGACTTCCACCTCTTCCCGGTTGGAGTAACCGCTCATGCCATCTATGAGGGCGTGATAATCGTACATTTCATTGAGAATAAACTGGCCCGCGCTGATTTTTTCCCGGGCGGCGGTCAGATCGCAGTATTTGTTGAACAGCTTGGGATAGCGGATCAGGCCGGCGTCAGCCAGCTTCCGGGAAATATCCTCCATGGTGTCCGTGTCATAAATGACCACCGTAGCCTCCCGCTCCTTCTTGGTCAGAGCCAGTACATCATCGGCCCACAGCCACAGAATCCGGGCGAAGGTGATACCGGCTGCCAGCACCATGGCCGCCAGCACCAGGGTTGTAATAAAGTGGGGAATACCAAAAAGGCCGGAGCCCTTTTTCTTGATGGGCTTGCGGCGGGGACGTCTGCGCTTCCCGGTACTCCGGGGCGCAGGCTCCTGTTCGCTGCCGTCTGACTCCGAGGGCTCCTGGAAAGCCTGCTCAAAGCCCTCGTCAAAGGCGTCCCGGTACTCCTGATCCCGGAATTCTCCGTCATAGGGCGCAGGCTCCCCGGTTCCGTCGGCGGTCAAGTCCTGACTTAAGGTCTCCTTGGCGTCCCGCAGAATCCGGTCCACATCCTGATCCATGGGGTCTGTCATGTTGTGGGCATCCATGGCAAGCTCGTCGGGCCCCAGCTCCTGCCGGGGGTCCGGCTCCATATTCTCCCCGAATCCGCCCGGGGTATAAAAATTATGATCTGGCATAAGCATTCTCCTGTGGTATAAAATGGCGGGGTGTCAGCGAAGAACCAGTCCCTGCTTCACCCGCTCCGCCGTGTCCTGCCCCCGCAAAGCCCGAACCAGCTCCAGGGCAAAGGGCAGCGTACAGCCGGCGGAAGCACCCGTGATGACGTGTCCATCCCGGACAACCGCCTTTTCCTCATAGCGGGCACCGGTCATCCGGCCGGTCCACCGGTCCTCCGGGTAGCAGGTAACGGATTTTCCGTCGGTAATATGAAGATGCGCCAGGATGGTGGGCGCGGCACAGACGGCAGCCACAAATTTTCCTGCCTTCCACGCCTTCTCCACCGCCTCCATGGCGCCGGGGCAGCTTTCGATGGACTCCACACCCTTCCGTCCGCCGGGGAGCACCACCATTTCGGTCTGGGACAAATCCAGCTCCTCCAGGGTCATGTCCGCCTGCAGGGTGATGCCGTGGGAACCGGTTACAGCTTTCTGCCCCAGGCTTACATAGGCCACGGGAATCCCCGCCCGGCGCAGCACATCGCCGGGGATGATGGCCTCCATCTCCTCAAACCCTTCTCCAAGAAAAATATATACCATTTTTTACTCCTCCAAACAGGCCCGTACCAGCGCGTAGATTTCCTCGTGGATGTCCTCTATGGTACGCATGGACTGTCCCCGGGCGCATTGGATCACACGCCAGCCGCAGGCGGCGGCGGCCTCCCTGCCGGTCTGGCGGCACAGGCTCAGGTAGGCCATGTCCTTTTCATGGATGTCCGCGTGGGTATTGGTGTCCTGCTCCCGGTGGCGCAGCATTTGCTCCGTCAGCTCCGTAGGCACATCCAGGTACAGAACCAAATCCGGCCTGGGCAGGCCCAGACGCTGAAATTCAAAATCCTCCAGCCAGGCAAAAAAGGCCTGCCGCTCCTCCGGGGCCACCTTGGAGCCCTGGTGTACCGCGTTGGAGGTGGTATACCGGTCCGAAAGGATCAGACCGCCGTTTTCATACTCCTGCTGCCATACCTTTTTATAGGAGGCATAGCGGTCCACCGCATAGAATGCGGAGGCGGCGTAGCCGTTGACATCCTCTGGCTTGCTGCCGAATTCGCCCCCCAGGTACATCCGGATGAGAGCGGAGGATTCCTCCTGATACTGGGGGAACACCAGCTTCCGGAACTGCCTGCCCTCCCCGGCCAGCCGCTGGGTCAAAAGCCGGAATTGGGTGGACTTGCCGGAGCCGTCGGTGCCCTCCAGGACGATGAGTTTACCCATGGCTTCTACCTTCCTTCTTCTCCCGGCGGTGCCGCTTTTTGCAGGCCAGGACAAATTTCGGCAGCCGCATCATGCGCCCCAGGCGGCGGGGCTCCTTCAGCAGCCGGTACAGCCACTCCAGATTGCACCGGATCATCCACCCCGGCGCCCGCTTCACCGCTCCGGCGAAGCCGTCCAGGCTGCCCCCCAGGCCGATCATCAGTCCCACGGACAGCTCCTTTTGATGGCGAACCATAAACAGCTCCTGCTTGGGCGCGCCCAGGCAGACAAACAGCACATCGGGCCGGGCAGCGTTGATTTTCTCCACCACCGGGGCCTCATCCTGAAAATAGCCGTCGGCCGTTCCGCAGACCGTAAGGCCCGGGTATTTTTTCTTCAGATTCTCACCGGCCCGCTCCGCGATACCGGGCTTGCTGCCCAGCAGATAGAGCCTTCCGCCGGTTTCACTTAAGTGCCGGGCAAGCCGGTCGGCAAAATCAATGCCTGCCACCTTCCCCTGCAGGGGCCGCTCCAGAATCTTCGCGCCCAGCACCACACCGGCGCCGTCCGGCAGCACCAGATCCGCCCCGTTGAGCAGGTCCCGGAAGGACGGATCCTGCATGGCCTCCCACACGATCTCCGCGTTGGGGGTGACACAATAGGCACTGCGCCGCTGAAGCAGAAGCTCCCCGGCCTTCTCCATTGCCTGATCCATGCTCACGTTGTCAAACGTGACGCCCATCACATCGATTCTCAAAAACCGCACCTGCCCTTTCCATTCCCCATCCGGGGATATATCTATAACAGATTACCATATTTTTTTCCATTTGTCCACTGCAAGGATTGATTTTGCCTGCACAGCGGCCACGGATTCGCATAAAATGATTTGAAAGCAGATCGCTTTCCACAGCAAGGAGGTAATTCTATGTCTGAGTCACTACATTGCCGACCCGAGGATCTGCGGGAGGCCGTCAGTATCCATACTCGCAAGGTGACGGACAGCTGCCGGGACAAGGACTGCATCGAGGACCTGCGGGTCTTTCTGTCCAAGGAATCCCAGGCCTGTCTGGACCGGATTGGCAGCGCCAGGGCACGCTGCGCCGAGCTGATCTACGCTTACATCGACGTGGAGCCCGTGGCCTTCAACCGCAACCACTACTGCATCGACACCACCTTCTTCTACCGCATTCTGGCAGACACCGCCATCGGGACCATGCGCCCGGCTACCCTGTGCGGCCTGGCGGTCTTCTCCAAGCGTGCCGTTCTGTGCGGAGAGGACAGCAGCGCCAAGGTCTTTACCAGCAGCACCCGCCTGGAGAGCCGGGACGGATGGACCCGGCGGTCCTTCAACCACCCCACCGCCGTGGTGGAGGTGCTGGACCCCATGATTCTGTCCTCCAAGGTGCGGGATGTCCGGGAGTGCAACGGAAGTGAAAACATCGTCAGTCAGATTCCCCAGGAAATCCGGGATATGTTCGACGATGAGCTGGTGCTCTCCGGGGAGCAGAACCGTCTGTATGTCACCCTGGGGCAGTTCTCCATCATCCGTCTGGAGCGGGATGTGCAGTTGGTGGTTCCCACCCTGGATTGCCCCGTTCCCAGCAAGGAGTGCTGCGACAGCCCCGGCTGTGCCGAGGATCCCTGTGAGATGTTCTCACGGATCGCCTTCCCGGTTCAGCAGTTCTTCCCCCACAGTTGCCCCAGGCAGGAGGAGGGAGCCTGCTGTGAGGTCCGGCAGGAGCACGGCTACAAAACCAGCGCGCAGGAAAACTGAAAAAGCGGGAAAGGGGGTGCCGAAGCACCCCCTTTTACCGGTTTATTCAATGGGCTCCCCGCGAATCAGCTTCCAGGCCAGCTCGTCGTTGCGCCCGGCCAGCTCCTGCAAGCGGTCCAGAAGCTGACCCCGCTCCAGGGTGCAGCCCATAGCCCCGTCGATCAGGTCACACAGGGAGCCGTCGGTGATTTCTTCCGAGGAGATATAGTTTTCCTGCCCCAGATAATCCATAAAGCCGCTGACCTTGGGGTCGTAGGAGATGCCCACCACAGGCGTTCCCTGACCGGCGGCGAAGATCAGCGCGTGAAGCCGCATGGAGATCACCAGCTTCATATCCCGCATCAGGGCGCAGATGACCGCCCCGTCGGATATGGTAGGCAGCACCACCTTGGGGCAGCGGACCAGCTCCGCTGTGGCCAGGGTGATCTCCCTGTCCTTACCGGGTTCCAACTGGAAGAACACCGGTGTCAGCCCATAGCGCTCATACGCGTAGGCGGCGGCATGGGCGAACACCTGGAGTTTCCTGCCTACGCTCCCCCAGGGACGGAGGGCGAAGAGGCAGTACCTCCCCTCCGGCTTTAAGCCAGCCTGCTTGCACAGGTCCCTATAGGCCTGCTCCTTTTCATCGGGAATGGCTTGCAGCAGCGCCGGGTCCGCCGTGACCCGGATCAGCGGTCTGCTGACACCCAGGCTCTCCAGCTCCCGCTGGGAATCCGGATCACGCAGGGAAATCAGATCCACGTTGTCGTCGATGATTCTGGCGGCACGGCGGCGGTTGGCCTTCCGGCTCACCGGGCCGATGCCGCAACCGTACATCATCACCTTACAGCCATAGCGGCGGGCGGACCGGATGGCGTGGAGATAGAACAGGAGAGACCGGGTACTGGTGGCGTCCTGAATCAGGCTGCCGCCGCCGCTGATAAACAGTCTGGCTTTTTTCATTTCCCGCCGGGTTTTCAGAAAATCAAATGTATACACGCTGGAAACCTGGTTGTGCCGACAGGTCTGCCTGGGCCGCTTGGACATGACGCAGATGGGCATATCCGGGTCATGACGCCGCATCTGCTGCAAAATGGCCTCCAGAATGGTCTCGTCCCCCACGTTGCCGTTTCCGTAGGCGCCGCAGATGAGAACGCCGTCCTTTTCGTTGGCCGGTCTGCGCCGGCGGCGGAGGATGGTTTCATAAATCTCCTCCTGCGCCCGGACCATGGCTTCCACCGAATAATTTCTGCCTGCCAGGCGGTAAATGGCCTCCCCCATTTCATGGCGCAGGTGCGCATCACGGGCAAGGCGCAGCATCCGGTCGGCCAGAGCATCCACATCCCCCGGCTCCACCAGGAAGCCGGTCTCCCCGTCCACCACGATTCTGGGGATGGCGCCAACCCTTGTGGCAATGGTGGGGCATCTCATTCTGGCGCCCTCCGGGATGGCGTAGGGCAGGCCCTCGGACAGAGAGGTAATGGTATTGACATCCAGTGCGGCAAAAAAGCTGGCGGTATCCTGCAGCCATCCGGCGAACAGAACGGTCCCCGGGGGGCAGATTCTCTCTGCCAGCTCCTCCATCTCCTGCCGCTGCTCGCCGTCACCGGCAATGGCCAGACGAATGCCCGGCTCCTGGGCCACCGCCTTGGCAAAGGCACGGATCAAAGTTCCGATGTCCTTCACCGGTGACACCCGTGCCGCGATGCCAAACACCACGCTGTCCCGGTCCAACTGAAAATTCAGTGCTTTCCAGAACTCCTCTCTGGGTGTCACCCGGGGCGGATTCGTGAAATCCACACCGTTAACAATGGTAAAGGTATGAAGCGGGTCCATGCCCTTTCCGAGCAGGGTGTCCCGCAGTTCCTCGGAAACACAGACCCAATCGTCCATCCGGCGCAGAGCCAGCCGATTGGCGGTGCCGTAGGTCAGATTGCTGAGGGGCCGCCCCAGATAGTCCAGCTTTGGGTCGGAATGAACGGTGGTAATGAGGGGTACATCCAGATCCCGTTTCAGCATCCAGCCCATCAGGTTGGCCCGGGAGCCGTGGCAATGAACCAGGTCCATCTTCCGCTCCTGAATCAGCCCCAGGATTCTCTTCCGGGCAGCCAGAAAGCTGCAGTCCGCCATGACCTGGGTAGGTATCCCCAGCCGGCGGGCATCCTGGGCAAAGGGTCCCTCCATGAAGCACACCAGAAGAATCTCATGCCTTTCCCCCAGGCCCTTCAGCAGAGACAGCACATGGGTCTTGGCTCCACCCACGTCGCCGCCGGAAATGATATGAATGATTCGCATGTTTCTCTCTCCAATTCCTCAAAACGGCACCGGCCGGCTCACTTGCGCATGAGCCGGCGGCGGGCCAGGTTCAGGGGGCCCTCCTGCATATGGTTCATCCAGGACAAGCTCTTACCGCAGCCGTAGGCCACACAGGAATCGGCGTCGTCGGCTACGATGCAGGGAATCCCGGTCCGCTCCTGAATCAGCCGGTCCATGCCGTAGATCTGGCTGCCGCCGCCGGTGAGGACGATGCCGTTTTTTGCAATGTCCGCCACCAGCTCCGGCGCGGTCTGCTCCAGGACGGAAAAAATCTCGTCCACAATCTGGCGGGCGGGACGCTTCAGCGCCTCCAGCACGTCCGAGGACTGAAGGGCGAATTCCTTGGGAAGGCCGGTGCGCACATCCCGTCCCTTTACCAGCATTCCGATGTCCTCCGGCCTCGGATAGACGCAGCCAATGGCCAGCTTCACTTCCTCCGCCGTGGATGTGCCGATGATGATATTGTGCTTGCGGCGCACATAGCTCACGATGGCCTCGTCAAAGGCATCTCCCGCCGCCTTGGTGGAGGAGGATACGGCCACCGCGTTCATGGACAGAACCGCCACATCTGTAGTGCCGCCGCCCACATCCACCACCATATGGCCATTGGGACCGGAGATGTCCAGATTGGCGCCCAGGGCGGCTGCCAGAGGCTCCTCCAGCAAATAGACACGGCGGGCGCCTGCCTCCATAGCGGCGCTGATGACGGCCCGCTCCTCCACCTCTGTGATGTTGCTGGGGACGCTGACGATGACCCGGGGCTTCAGGAAGGCGTGGCGCACCGCCTTCTTAAACAGCAGTGCCAGCATTCGCTCCGTCATTTCATAGTCGGAAATGACGCCGCTGCGCAGGGGCCGGATGGCCACCACGTTTCCGGGGGTTCTGCCCATCATATTCCGGGCCGCCGCGCCCACCTGCAAGATCTTGCCCGTATTCTTGTCCACCGCCACAACGGAGGGCTCCCGCAAAATGATGCCCTTGCCGTCGGCATACACCAGCACGTTGGCTGTTCCCAAATCTACGCCCAAATCTCTGGATAATACTCTCATGGAATCACCTGTTTCCGCTCCGGGCCAGTGCCAGGGAGGCGCACAATACCCGTTCCGCTCCCGCTAGCTTCAGAACCTTGGCGCACTCCGACACCGTAGCGCCGGTAGTCATAATATCGTCTAATAACAAAACCCGTTTCCCCTGAATCCGCTCAGGGTGCCTGACCCGGTAAACGCCCAGCACATTGGCCCGCCTGCGGTCGGCTTCCGGAATGGTGGACTGGGCCTGATTGTGCCGGACCTTTCGCAGGGTCTTCCGGTTCCGGCACCCCAGCTCCCTGGCCACAGCCTGGGCCAGCAGCTTCACCTGGTCATAGCCCCGGCGCAGATTCCTTCTGTGGCTCACGGGCACATAGGTCAGCACATCAAATTCTCCCTGAAACCGCTCCGCGATTCCGGCAGCCAGAATTCTTCCGTAGGCCTGGGCATAGCAGGATCTGCCCCGGAATTTATAGCGCAGCAGCGATTCCCGCACCTGCCCCTCATAGAACCACACCGCCGTCCACCCATCCACATAGGGAATGGAGCGGCACCTGCCCTCAAAGGCAGGCGCGTTTATCCGGCAGTGGGCGCACAGGTCTGTCTCCTCTTTCAGAAGGAGCTTATCACACAGCACGCATTTCCGGGGGTAAAGCAGGTCCTGCAAACGGCCCAAAATTCTCATCTCAGTCCTCCTGCTGCAGACGCAGCTTCAAGCCGCTGTAGCGGCGGCTCCTGCGCTGGTTCTCCGTCATGGCGCCGATCATTTCCTCCCGGCCCACAATAATCAGCAGCTTCCGCGCCCGGGTCACAGCCGTATACAGAACGCTGCGGCTCATGAGATTGGGGGCGCAGGACCATGCCGCCAGAATCACCGCCTGGTACTCGCTGCCCTGGCTCTTATGGACGGTCATGGCATAGGCTGGCTCCAGCTCCCGGAGCATATCGAAGTCATACTCCGCCCGTCTGCCGTCAAAATCGATGGTAATGGTCTCCCCGTTCAGGTCGATCTCCTGAATGACACCGATGTCGCCGTTAAAAATGCCGGTGCCCGCCTGGGTGCCGTCGGTTTTCCTCCATAGTATATCATAGTTGTTCCGGATTTGCATCACCCGATCCCCCTCCCGGAAGGAAAAAAGCCCGTATTTTTTCTCTTTTTTTGTGGGGGCGGGGGGATTGAGCTGCTCCTGCAGCAGTTGGTTCAGATGTACGGTGCCAGTGTCTCCCTTTCTGGTGGGCGACAGCACCTGAATGGCCTCCGGAGGAATGCCCATGTTCCGGGGCAGGCGGGTCTTGCAAAGCTCACAGATGGTGGCGGCCACCGCCTCGTCGGACCGGCGGCGCAGGAAGAAAAAGTCGCTGTCCGTACTGCGCAGGTCCGGCAGAACGCCGGTGTTGATCCGGTGGGCATTCATGACGATGAGGCTCTGCTGGGCCTGACGAAAAATCTCCGTCAGCCGCACCGCCGGAATGGCGGCACTTCTGAGAATATCGGAAAGAGGAAAGCCCGGTCCCACAGGGGGAAGCTGGTCCGGGTCTCCCACCAGAATCAGCCGGCAGCCGGAGGGCAACGCCCGAAGAAGGCTTGCCATCAGGGCCACATCTACCATGGAGGTCTCGTCCACAATGACGGCGTGGGCTTTCAGGGGGTGATCCGCATCCCGGGTAAAGATCAACTGGCCCGTGGCGGGGTCCGGCTGGCACTCCAAAAGCCTGTGGATGGTGGAGGCTTCCTCCCCTGTCACCTCCTGGAGCCGCATGGCTGCCCGGCCCGTGGGTGCCGTCAGCAAAACCTTCAGCTTCATCTGGTCGTACAGGTCCAGCACGCCCCGCAAAATGGTGGTTTTACCGGTGCCGGGGCCGCCGGTGACCACAAGAATCCGGTTCAGAGCAGCCGCCCGCAGGGCCTGACGCTGCTGGGGGGAGTATTCCACCTGACCGGCTTTTTCCGCCCGGTGGACCATATCGTCCAAATGGGCAGGCTCCGGTAAGGTAGCGGACGCCATGGCCTTTAACCGCTGGCACACATAGGTTTCATCCTCGTAAAGCTCCGGCAAATACACGATGTCAATATTCGCGAGCCTGTCCCGCACCAGGCGCTGCTCCTCCACAAGGCGTTCGATGCCCTGGGCCACCGCCTCCGGCGCCACGGTCAGAAGGGTGGCCGTGGCGCCTGTCAGCTTTTCCACCGGCAGGAACACATGGCCCCCCCTCTCATTGTAGCGCAGCTCAAAAATCAGGCCGGCCTCCACCCGCTTGGGGTCGTCGGCCGCAACCCCCAGCTCCACGGCGAAGTGATCCACCAGCCCGAAGTCCGCGTCCAGTCCCGGCTCCGTCAGGCAGTAGGGGTCCGAGCAGAGAATCTCCATGGCCTCGTCGCCCCAAAGCCGGTACAGCCGCACCGCCAGCTCCGGGGGAAGGTGATGCAGGCTGAGAAACTCAATGAGCCTGCGCATCCCCGTCTGGTGCAGGAAGGTCTTTCCGATCTGCTTTGCCTTCTGCTGGGTGATGCCGGGGACCTCCGCCAGCCGCTCCGGCTCCCGCTCCATGACCGCCAGGGTCTGGGAGCCGAACCGCTCCACGATCCGGGATGCCAGCTTGGGGCCGATGCCCTTCACCGTCCGGGAGGACAGGTAGCTGAGGATCTCCGGCGTGGTCTCCGGCATGAGCCGTTCCAGAAATTCCGCCTCAAACTGACGGCCATAATTCGCGTTGTTGGTCCAGCGACCTGTGACCATGAGCCGCTCCCCGGGTACCGCCAGGGGGATGGTGCCCACCACGGTGATTACCTGACCGGCGCAGCTCAGCCGCAGAACGGCATAGCCGTTTTCAGGATTTTGAAATACCACCGTCGCCACAGTTCCCTGCAGCAGCTCCAGATCTTCCATGGTTATGTGCCTCTCTTTTCAGTAAATCCGTCAATTCCTCCGCCGAGCACAGTATCAAGTCCGGCCGGTTTTCCACCCGGCGCTCCAGGGCGGCCCGCTCCTCCGGCTCCAGGCCGCAGTCGGCCAAAACGATGCGCATACGGGTCAGGCCCGTCTCCCGCAGCCAGATACAGCTCCGCAGAAAGGCATCCGCCTCCCGAAAGGACCCTTTGGGACACATCCGCACGCAGACGCCGCCCCGGTCCTGGCCCAGAATCAGCCAGCTCAACAGCAGCCACAGCAGGAGCAGCACCCCTGACGCCTGCAAAAAAATAGAAATCACCTGGCCCATATGGCCCCACCTCCGGCCCATCCTATGCGCCCGGAGCCATAGCCGTTCACGGCAAAGAAAGGGGCGGATCAGATACCTGCCGCCAAAATCAAGGGATTTTTTCACTATTTTAATATAGACGAAGTCTCTTTGTCAATTCCCCGCCCAAAATTATTTCCCCGATGCTTCTCAAAAAGTGCCTTTACCCACTTGTAAATTGCCACATTTTGGCGTATACTCTACTGTATGCATCAATCCAGTTCAAGCAAAGAGAGGTATTTGTCCTATGGAAACCGTAAGCATTCGGGAGCTGTTCCGCAACACAGCCGCTTATGTGGGTAAGACTGTCACGGTGGGCGGCTGGGTTCGTTCCGTCCGGGCCAGCAAGGCCTTCGGCTTCATCGTTCTCAACGACGGCACCTTCTTCACACCCCTGCAGGTGGTGTATCACGATAATCTCGAAAATTTCCAGGAGATCTCCAAGACCAACGTAGGCGCCGCCCTGGTGGTCACCGGCACCATCGTGGAGACCCCCGACGCCAAGCAGCCCTTTGAGATGCAGGCAGACAGCGTCCTGGTGGAGGGCCCCTCCGCCCCGGACTATCCCCTGCAGAAGAAGCGTCACAGTCTGGAGTTCCTGCGGACCATGACCCATCTGCGCCCCCGAACCAACACCTTCCAGGCCGTGTTCCGGGTGCGGAGCCTCATTGCCTTCGCCATCCACCAGTTCTTCCAGGAGCGGGACTTCGTGTATGTCCACACCCCCATCATCACCGGCTCCGACTGCGAGGGCGCGGGCGAGATGTTCCAGGTCACCACCATGAACCTGAACGACCTGCCCCGGACCGAGGAGGGCAAGGTGGACTTCAGCCGGGACTTCTTCAACAAGCCCACCAACCTGACCGTCTCCGGCCAGCTCAACGGCGAGACCTTCGCCATGGCTTTCAAAAATATCTACACCTTCGGCCCCACCTTCCGGGCTGAGAATTCCAACACCACCCGCCATGCCGCCGAGTTCTGGATGATCGAACCGGAGATCGCCTTTGCCGATCTGAAGGACGATATGCGTCTGGCAGAGGATATGATTAAGTATATTATCTCCTATGTGCTGGAGCATGCCCCCGAGGAAATGGACTTCTTCAACCAGTTTGTGGACAAGGGCCTGCTGGAGCGGCTGAACCATGTGCTGAACTCCGACTTTGGCCATGTGACCTACACCGAGGCGGTGGAGCTGCTGGAAAAGCACAACGACAAGTTCGACTATCCCGTCCACTGGGGCTGCGACTTGCAGACCGAGCATGAGCGGTATCTGACCGAGGAGATTTTCAAGCGTCCCGTGTTCGTCACCGACTACCCCAAGGAGATCAAGGCCTTCTATATGAAGCTGAACCCCGACGGAAAGACCGTGGCCGCCATGGACTGCCTGGTGCCCGGCATCGGCGAGATCATCGGCGGCAGCCAGCGTGAGGACGACTACGAGGTTCTCAAGTCCCGCATCCAGGAGCTGGGCATGAAGCCGGAGGACTACGACTTCTACCTGGATCTGCGCAAGTACGGCACCGCCCGCCACGCCGGCTTCGGCCTGGGCTTCGAGCGCTGCGTCATGTACCTGACCGGCATGAGTAACATCCGGGATGTGCTGCCCTTCCCCAGAACCGTCAACAACTGCGAGCTGTAATTTTTACACGGCACCGCCACAATGGCCGGTGCCGTGTATTGTTATTTGTCGAATTGTCTGTAGGGGGAAAATGAAAATATATCCCACCCCACCTGTAGGGCGGGGGCATGCCCCCGCCGGGCAGTCGCAAATCCGCAGGCGGTTCCTGTAATCCACCGAAAAAACGATTCGCTGTAAAAATGCGCGTTTGGCGCAACTGCTCTGCAAGGAATCCGTGCCCGGCGGGGGCATGCCCCCGCCCTACGAGTGCGGAAAACGGAAGTATGAACGTTCCTATACAAAGTACTCAGATATGCTGCGTCAATTCCTTGTATTTGTCAGTCCTGCCAGATAGTCCAGGGATACGGCGTAAAATTTCGCCAGTTGGATGAAAATGTGCAGCGGTATCTCCCGAATTCCCCGCTCGTACTCAGAGTAATACTGCTGGGTGGTGCCGATCATGTCCGCAATATTCTTTTGCGACAGATCCCGGTCCTCCCGCAAATCCCTGAGCCGAGGGTAGTGATACACGCCGGAACACTCCTTTCATCCGTTTGTTTGGAGTAAATTGTAGCATACATGAAATTTCATGTGTTGACTTTACATGATTTTTCGTGTAAACTAACTGTATAGAGAGTATTCCCCAGCAAAGTCACGCCATACCAACAATCACCCCCGTTTTGACTGACAAAAAACTGATATAATCTTCTTTGTATCTTGCATATCGTTTTTCATGTGATATAATAGAAATATTCCAGCATTGCTGGATAAAATAATGAAAGAGAGGAAAAACGTCATGAAGAAACATCTAACCCGGGTACTTTCCCTCCTCCTGGCAGTTGCATTGCTGCTGCCGTTGTTCGCAGGCACAGCAGCACCAACAGCCCTTGCAACTTCCGGTGGAGCAGTTATGTTCAAAAGCGTCATAGCCGGAATTTCTCGTACAGCGGCTATTGCAAATAATGGTGATCTTTATGTCTGGGGATCAAATTACTACGGTCAAGTGGGAAACGGAACAACAAACGAACAAATAACACCGATAAAAGTGCTTAGCAATGTTTCATCTGTCGCATTGGGCATTCAACATTCTGCGGCGATTACTACTGATGGGAGTCTCTATGTCTGGGGATCAAATATCTACGGTCAGGTTGGCAACGGAACAATGGATGATCAAAAAGTACCAATAAAAGTGCTTAGCAATGTTTCATCTGTTGCTTTGGGACTTTTCCACTCTGCAGCCGTTACAACTGATGGCAGTCTCTATGTCTGGGGAAATAATTCCCACGGACAGGTGGGCAACGGAACAACAAACGATCAAATAACACCGGTAAAAGTGCTTAGCAATGTTTCATACATTGCGGTAGGATATGAACATACCGCAGCTATTACAACAAATGGAGACCTTTATGTATGGGGTTTTAATCACTTTGGCCAGGTTGGCAATGAAACAACAACCGACCAAGAGATACCGGTAAAAGTGCTTAGCAATGTATCATCCGTCTCATTAGGTAGTTATCTTTCTGCTGCGATTACTACCGATGGCAGTCTCTATGTCTGGGGAGACAATTTCTACGGTAAGGTTGGCAACGGAACAATGGATGATCAAAAAGTACCAATAAAAGTGCTTAGCAATGTTTCATCTGTTGCTTTGGGATTTTTCCACTCTGCAGCCGTTACAACTGATGGCAGTCTCTATGTCTGGGGAGACAATTCCTCTGGCCAGGTAGGTAATGGTGCAGTGGCAGACCAAAAGGTATCACCAGTGAAGCAACCAGTGAAGATACTTGACAGCATTTCATCTATCACCTTAGGTGCTGAACATTCTGCGGCAATTACAGAGGATCGCAGTCTCTATACCTGGGGAGATAATAATTACGGCCAAGTTGGTAATGGAACAACAGAGGATCGAAACACTCCGGCAAAGATGCTGAGTAATGTTTCATCTATCTCCTTTGGAAACTTCCATTCAGCGGCGATTACATCTGATGGTAGTCTCTATGTCTGGGGATATAATGCTAACGGCCAAGTAGGCAACGGAACCACGGAGGATCAGCTCACGCCGTATCAGATAGTTATTCTTTCAGAGAGTGGGCATACAATGGATTCCTGCTTCCAGCTACCAAAAGACGCAAATTGCTTTCGACATATTAGCTTGACATGTGAGTTTTCAGATATAAAATATTATTGGAATCGGTTAAAAAAGTCTGGATTTATCTTCGGCAGAATGCGGGAGGCTCTTGAGCAGTATGGAAAAAGCACCGGATACTGCCATGGTTTAGCGGTGTCAATGTGTTTGGCAAATCAGGGCCGTTTAAACTTAAACAGCATTACCGAAGGAGCGTCCTCCTATTGGGAGTTAGGGTCACCTTATACTGGCAAAGAGGTTACAAATCCAAAATTTAGGGATCTCTTAATGTATTACTATTTAACACAATTTACAAATTCCGGAGATAGGACGAAGATCGTAAGTAGCATAAACGGATTCCAACTGACTCCAATTGAGCAGCGGCTAAAGTCCTTTTTATCTTCTTTTGTCACAGAGGCCCAAAGAGCGCAGAAAGAAGAACGCCCGTTTGTTTTTGCGTATTCATATTACGAATATGGCACAAATACTGTTGGCGGTGGGCATAGTGTAGTTGTCTGCGGTTATCAGTGGGATAGTCAAAGAAGACAGCATGTGATTCTAATATACGATGAAAACTGCATAGATCTTCTTAATAACGCACCGGAATTTTACACAATGACAGTCTCTGAGGACTTCAGTCATTTCGAATATAGCGATCACCACTCCCGTCAACTTGAGAATCAAGGTTACACCGCCTGTGGAGTTGGAGATCTTTGGTGTGAGCTGAAATACTACGGTATTGATACGATCTATAATTCTATAGAGGTTGTAGATCCAGCCAATACTGTTCAGGCAATGACGTCTGGAAATAATCATACAGAGGTATACATAACCGCAAACGCATCCTTTACCCTGAAAAATGCCGAGGGTGCATATTTGCGTCACGATGAAAATGGTTTTTCGGGAACCATGGCGATGTATGATTGCCATTTGTCTTGCGCCGGTGATAATCCAAGCTGGGTGATTGAGACAGATGTAAGTAACACATTCGCCCTGACAAATGCCAGTGATAATTGCAGTATTGCATTGACACTTGACAGGAAGAATTATGCAGTCAGCTGTACGAATGCAGACACAGTTACCATCGGCCAAAATGGTATTTCCGTTGAGGGTACAAACACAACATATTCTGTGTCCATGACTCCGGATATTCAGACTGTAGATATGATTCAGCTATCAGGTAAATGCTCCGGAAATTCCAGCTTCTCTTACAATGATGACAGCACACAAATACACGTATCATCTGACCATGTGATGGAGGATATTTCTGCTGCACAATTTTGCTCTTTAGAAAAAGATGAAAATCAGATTCAGAATGCAAAAGAATACTATGTCATTGCAAGTACGGAAGAGGCAGGAGCTGCCGTTTTAGTTAACGGCAAGGAAGTGCCGATTTCTAAAGAACCAGTTAACCCCTTCACCGATGTACCAGAGAATCAATACTACTACGAACCCGTTCTCTGGGCGGTTGAGAACAACATCACCAATGGCATCACCAAAACCACCTTTGGGCCTGGGCAAAACTGCACCCGGGCACAGGTTGTGACCTTCCTGTGGCGGGCCAATGGTTGTCCGG
>JBJDYK010000161.1:20312-26594 GCA_051867275.1 Faecousia sp. | reverse complement strand
TTACCGGAGAATACAGCAATTTCAATGGATTTCAGGTTGCGGAGCAGGCTCTATTTACTTGACACATACCATCCAACTCTATTTGCAAAAAAGCCTTGAACTGGCAGCGAAATCCGAATATAATAGAAAAGTGAAAATAAGAAAGGCAAGGTGATCCCATGAAACTTTGGATCGATGGACGGACTGTGGATGTACGGCCTGACCAGTCTCTGCTGCAGGCCGTCAGGGAGCTGGGGCTGGACCGGGTCTCCCTTTCTGAACGCCCCCTTGCGGCGAAAATCGCGGGCGAGGTATTTACGCTGAATTACATCCCCCAGCGGCAGAAGGACTGCAATGAGGCGGTGACCGTTCGCAAAGCCATGGAGGCCTCCGGCGGCAGGATTTCCCTGCTGCGGTACGGAGATAAACTGGGACGGGAGGTATATAGCAGAACGGCCCAGTTTGTGCTGTTCCTGGCAGTGCGGCAGCTGTGGCCTGACGCGGTGGCAAAGATCAATTTTACAGTGGGCAACAGCCTGAATGTCACCATCGATAGGATGCCATCTTTCTCCCAGAAGGATATTCCTACGCTGAAGACGAGGTTTGCGCAGATTGTGTCTCAGGATATTCCGCTTCTGCGCCAGCGAATTTCCACCCGGGAGGCGGTGCGGATGTTTGAGGCCGACGGCCAGACGGATAAGGCCAGACTCCTGTCCTGGCGGACTGTACCCTACTTTGATGTCTACCGACACGGGGACTATATGGACTATTTCTATGGGGAAATGCTTCCTTCTACCGGATATGTTCAGGTGTGGGACATTGTTTCCGACGGCGGTAACGGCATCCAGCTCTGCTTCCCGGAACCCGACAATCCGGATTGCGCCTCTGTTTACCGGGAAAGGCCCAATTTCTCCGCCGTCTTCGCGGAGAGCGAACGCTGGTGCGCCCTTATGGACTGTGATACCGTGGCGGACCTGAACGATCTGGTGCTTCACGGAAACCTGGGTGAACTGATTCGGGTCAATGAGGCCCTCCATGAACGCAGCTTTTCTCAGATTGCCGACCGGATCGTGGAGCATGATGCCAGAGCCGTGCTTCTGGCAGGACCGTCTTCCTCCGGGAAGACCACAAGTGCCAACCGCTTGGCGGTGCAGCTTCGGGTTCATGGGAAAAAGCCTGTTCTAATATCCCTGGACGATTATTACATCGACCGTGATAAGATTGCCCCCGGCCCCGATGGCAAACTGGACCTGGAGCATATCAATACCATTGACACGGAACTCTTCCGCCAGCATCTGACAATGCTTCTGGAAGGGGAAACCGTGAATCTTCCCCGCTTCGACTTTACCATAGGTAAGCGTGTCAAGACGGAGAAATACCTGAAACTGGGTCCGGATTCCGTGATTCTCGTAGAGGGACTCCATGGTTTAAATCCCGCGCTTCTGCCGGAGCGGGTGGACCGGAAGCGGGTTTTCCGTGTCTATGTCAGTGCGCTGTTTCCTCTGAATCTGGATAATCACAACCGGATCGGCACCAGCTATTTGCGTCTGCTGCGGCGGATCGTCCGGGACTATGAGACCAGGGGCGCTTCGGTGTCTCATACCCTTTCCATGTGGGATTCCGTGCGCAGGGGGGAGGAGCGGTGGATTTTCCCCTATCAGGAGAATGCGGACGTGATTTTCAACAGTTCTCTTGTCTACGAGCTGGCCATTTTGAAGCATCATATCTTCCCTTTGCTTGAGGCCATCACACCGGCGGACCCCTGGTATGAGGAGGTTCGCGCCATCGTGAAAGTTCTCAACTATGTACGGGAGGCCGATCTGGATGACGAGATTCCTCCCACCAGTCTCCTGCGGGAATTTATTGGAGGCAATAGCTTTTATAAAAAAGGGTAGGGTGCATTTTTCTACTGACTTTTTACCATGACTCAATCAGATGCACAAAACCGATTGCGAGACTTTTGCGAAATTGCTATGATAGACCCGATGATGCCGCTGTAGCGGAAAGGTTTGGAGGATGAAAAATGGAACAAGCTGTATTCGCGTTTCGTATCAACGGAAGGCCTGTGACCTGTGAGCGCTATGGCTTCGGTCACATAAACAAGACCTATCGCATTGTTACCAACTGGGGCTGTATGTATGAGCTGCAGAAGATGAACCGCCATGTGTTCGCGGATATTCCTGCCCTGATGGAGAACATCGGTGCCGTGACCCGTTACGCTGCCCAGCGTGTGCATCATCCCATGGAGGCCCTGCGCCTTGTGCCGACTCTGGATGGAAAAGACTGGTATGAGGATGAGGACGGCAACTGCTGGCGGATGTACCACCATGTTGAAAACAGCATTTGCTTCCAGCGGCCCAGCTCCACTGTGGATTTTTATGAGAGCGCCAAAGCCTTCGGCAGCTTCCAGGAGATGATGGCCGGTTTTCCTGCTGAGCGGCTCCATGAGACCATCGTGGACTTCCACAACACCCCCGTGCGCTACCGTCAGTTCCGGCAGGCTCTGGAGGCTGACAAGCTGGGCAGGTCCGAGGAGGTTCGGGAGGAGATCCGTTTCTTCCTGGAAAGAGAGCAGGACGCCGGTATCCTCGTCAAGCTGCTGGCGGAGGGTGCGCTGCCCCTGCGGGTGACTCACAACGATACCATGCTGAATAATGTTCTCTTTGACCGCACCTCCCGGAAGGCGGTGTGTGTCATTGATCTGGATACGGTCATGCCCGGATCCTCCGTGTATGACTTTGGCGACGCCATCCGCTTCGGCGCCAACACTGCCGCTGAGGACGAGAAGGACAGCTCCAAGGCCGGGCTGGATCTGGAAATGTACCGGGCATACCTGCGGGGCTACCTGGAGGCGTGTCCCAGCCTGACGGAGTGCGAGCGCAAGCATCTGCCCCACGGCGCGCGGCTGATTACTTTGGAGTGCGGCCTGCGATTCCTTACCGACTACCTGAACGGTGATGTTTATTTTGCCACGGCCAGGCCGGAGCATAATCTGGACCGGTGCCGGACCCAAATCGGTCTGGTGAAGGATATGGAAGCAAAATGGGACGCCATGACGGCGGGACTCTAAGGAGGATGAGCGCATGCGTGTGATTGTAACCAGCAACAGCGAGGAGATTGGCGAGATCGCCGGCGGCATGATCGTGAAGGTGGTGCAGGATAAGCCTACCGCTACCTTGGGTCTGGCCACTGGCAGCAGCCCTGAAATGGCATACGCCTCAATCATCCGTGCCTATGAGCGGGGAGAGGTGGACTTTTCCCAGGTCCATACCGTGAATCTGGATGAGTATCTGGGCCTTGCTCCGGACCATCCCCAGAGCTACCGCTATTTTATGGACAGTCATCTATTCAACCATATCAATATTCCCAGGGAAAACACGTTTGTAGCCTCCGGCGTGGGTGAACCAGAGGAATGCGTGAAGGATTTTCGGTCCATCCTGAACCGGACCCATGTGGACATTCAGCTTTTGGGCATCGGCGAGGACGGGCACATCGCGTTTAACGAGCCGGGGCAGGTGCTCCACAACAACGCCCATGTGGAGGAACTGACAGAGAGTACCATTGCCGCCAACGCACGTTTCTTTGAAAGTGAGGATGAGGTGCCCAAGAAGGCCATTTCCATGGGTATGGGCGACATTATGCGGGCTTCCAAAATCATCCTCATTGCTTCCGGCTATAAAAAGGCCAATGCCATTGCCGGGCTGATTATGAACGAGGATGTGGATGTGAACAACCCTTCCACCATGCTGAAGATGCACCCGGACGTCACGGTCATCATTGACCGTGCTCTGGCTGACCTGGTAGGCTACACAGATTGATACGGTTCCTAAGGGGCTGCAGGAAATGAAGGATTCCTGCGGCCCTTGCTGCAATTTTTGCAGGTTTTTTCGGAGTTGTGGTTGACAAATGCCACTGGTATATATTAGAATAAAAAGCGAAAGGGGCGTGGGTAGGATGCGGGTATTTCGAGAGCCGTGTTATTTTGCGGAAGCTGTTTATCTGCTGTACAACTTTGTGAATCATGTTTCATATGAAAATGAATATATGCGGGTTATGCGGAGCTTTGGTTATCAGTTTCTAGAGAAAGAGGATGACAGCACCATACGGCGTGTGCATGAGCTGACGCGGGTATCCAGGGAGGTCACCCATGACCTGAACATTGAGGATAATCGACTGCGTTACTTTTTTGAAAGACTGCCAGGGACAGATCAGCGAACCGGTTGCTGCCTGGCTCAGGTGATGCTGGTGACGATTCCCCTGGATTGCAGCCGGGTGGATGATTTTGCCCGGCAGCTGATCGAAGGCTTTCGTTCTATGGAGAGAGACGGAATTAAAATTAACGACATGAACGGAATGGGCCTGATTGTGGAACAGCAGGACGCCCAGGAGCAGGCGGAGCCTTTGAGTGCGCAGTTGGAGCGGCTTCCCTGCGGTGTTGAGGCCAAATGGATGATTCTCCGGGCACTGACGGAGTTTAAGACCCATGTCAGGGAGCTGACGGAATTGATTCGCCCTGTGGCAGACCGGCTGCGCGAGGCCATGGTCCCGCTTGTGGAGATGAACGAAGCGGTGCTTCAGGATTGGGCAGTCTATTTTGAAGATCACACCGTCGACGATTTCCAGCAGGAGATGTTCAATACCACGTTCCTGTTTACCCAGGAGAACGTACCCCATGAGATTTGGCTTTGCCTTTGGAATTTTAATCTCTTTGGCACCTGGTCTGAGTGGATGCTGGCAGAAAACTCGCTGCCTGTCCGGGTTGCCTATATTGGCATCTGCATCAGCTTTGACTTTGCCGCCCACAAAAAGCAGAAACCGGACGAGGAGGCCCTGAGTGCCATGCTGCGTGCTTTGGCGGGGAAGGACAAGCTGGAGACGCTGCGCCGCTGTATGGAAAAGCCGATTTCCGCTGCCCGCCTGGCTGCGGATATGAACCTGAATTCCGGTACGGTTTCCCGGAATTTGTACGGCCTGTTTAAATTGGGCTTTCTGGAAACCCGGGGCGACGGGGATCGTGTGAATTATGTTACCAAGCTGGACAGCCTGCAGCAGCTCTTTGACTGGGTTGTGGAGTTTGTGAAAGGAGTCTGACAGGCTGGGTGCCAGCCTGTCAGACTCGAATTCTGAGTGCGGAAGACTTTGGATGGATGAACCGGGCTTCCGCTTTCGTTCAACCGAAAATTTAGTGAAGCAAATAGATGATTTGGCGTTTTGATTAATAAACAACACTGAAAATTGTGCAAAACGGTGAAAGATAAAATAGGCCTTGTACTTTCAGAAGTTTTGTGCTATGTTATAGGAGAACTGCAAGAATTGCAGGAAAATGGAAATGATGCCTGCCGTTCCAGCAGCAAATACCGGGAATAACCGGGATATATGTTGGACGGCGATTCCTATGTATCAAGCCGCGTTCATGCAAAATTTGGCCAATGCATGGCTGCGGTGTGATAGTGCATCTGTCAAGGATGTGCAATTTTGTAAAAATGATAAGGAGGAAACACAAAATGAGAAAGCATTCAAGACGGCTTACGGCTGTGTTGCTGGTTGTGGCTATGGTATTTACCCTGTGCCTGACCGGCTATGCAGCCGAACAGACGGCGTTGCTTGTCCTGAACGGTGAATCCGCTGCTCCCGTTCTGAACGGCAGAGTGTCTGTGACTGTTGGTGCTGCTGTTGACGGTGTTGTGGCCGATGGCAAGCTGACCATCGAGTACGACAGCAACAGACTGCAGTATCTGTCCGCGAAACTGGGGGATGCCTGGCTTGATGACACCGATCCCAGTCTGCAGATTAACAGCACCATCCCCGGCAAGCTGGTTGTAGCCTTTGCCGGTGAGGAGGCCACCATGGTTGGCGATGTGATCGTCCTGTCCTTCAAGACTACCCATGAGGGCGAGGCCAAGGTGAAGATCAATGCCGACAAGAGCTACATCACCGGTGCTGACGGGTATACCCTGGCTGCTGAGACTGTCCTCGAAGTGGGTGGCCACCACTGGAGCGATTGGACTCAGACAGCTCCCGCTACCTGCACAGAAGACGGCGAGGAGACCCGGACCTGTGCCCACTGCGGTGAGGTTGAGACCCGGACCATTAAGGCAACCGGTCACAAGTGGGGCACCTGGACCGAGGAGAAGAAGGCCACCTGCACCACCAATGGTGTTGAGACCCGGACCTGCGAACTCTGCAAGGTCACCGAGTCCCGCCTGACTCCGGAGATCGGCCACTCCTACACAGAGGAGACAGTTTCTCCCACCTGTACAGAGGTTGGTTACACCCTCCACACCTGCTCCAACTGCGGCGAAA
>JBJDYK010000161.1:0-20212 GCA_051867275.1 Faecousia sp. | reverse complement strand
CAGCTACAAGGAAACCGTGACCGAGCCTGACTGCATCCACATGGGCTACACCACCCACACCTGCGAGGTCTGCGGCGATAGCTACAAGGACAACTATGTGGACGCCAAGGGTCATGAGTGCGAGGTCAAGGTGGTAGCCGCCACTTGCACGGAGTACGGTTATACCGAGAATGCCTGCAAGCACTGCGATTATTCCTATATCAGCGAGATTACCCAGCCCGTTGGCCATAAGGGCGAGGTTCAGAACGCAAAGGCAGCCACCTGCACGGAAGAGGGCTACACAGGCGATGTGATCTGCTCCGTCTGCGGTGAACTCCAGGCCGAGGGACAGGTGATTCCTGTTGACATGGAGACCTGCGCCTCCAAGCTCTACACCGATGTGGATCAGAATCAGTGGTATCATGAGGCAATCGACTATGTGGTTAGCAACAATCTGATGACCGGCGTTGGCAACAACCAGTTCCGTCCCAACGATATGCTGACCCGTGGCCAGATCGTAGCCGTCCTGTACCGGATGGAGGGCTCTCCTGAGGTGACCGGCACCGTACCCTTTACGGATGTGGCCGATGGTGAGTACTACACCAATGCCGTAATCTGGGCCTACCAGAACGGTATTGTAAAGGGCGTCAGCGACACCGCTTTCGCACCCAGCGTTGCGGTGAACCGTGAGCAGATGGTTACATTCCTGGCCAGATACGCAAAGCTGACCGGCGTTGAGGTTACGGCAAAGGGCGACCTGAGCAAGTATCCCGATGGTACACAGGTTAGCAGCTTTGCAGTGGAATCCATGGTCTGGGCCGTTGAAAATGGCATCATCAATGGCATTGGCAACGAGCTGGCTCCGAAGGATTTCTCTACCCGCGCTCAGTTCGCAACCGTGATTATGCGTCTTAAGACCGCAAATCAGGCTTGAGGAAGGCAGGTGCAGATAATATGAAGAAAAGAATCCTTTCTCTGTTTTTGGTGTTGGCGCTTCTGCTGACCCTTGTGCCCACCGTGTTCGCCACTGAGGCGACTACCGGTTTTACCGACGGCACCGTTCAGGCTCCCAGCACGGAAGGCCCCATTGGTCTGCCTGTTGACACCCTGGATGAAAACGAGATTTCCGGTTTCGCTCCGGAATCCAACTCCATTGAAACCGACGAACCCAAGATTGTCTACGGTTCCGACGGCCGCTTCTCTCTTACCGAAGCCGCCCAGGAGCCTGCTGCCGACGAACTGGTAAACTTCGTCGTTGTGATGAAGCAGCAGCCCCTGCTGGCTGCCGGCTACAGCGTTGATGAAATCTCCGCGCAGAGCACCGCCGTTGCCAACTACCAGAACCGGCAGATGGTTACACTGGATGCACTGAAGACCCGGCTGGTCAACAGCTTCGGTTCCAACGAGGACTTCCAGATCAACTACACCTACACCATCGCCACCACCGGTCTGTCCGTTACGACTGCGTACGGCAACAAGGCAGCCATCGAGGCCATGCCCGGTGTTGAGAAGGTGTATGTTGCCCCCACCTTTGAGCTGCCTGAGGATACCGTCAGCAATGTTCTCGACGAGCTGCAGCCTCTGACCGGCAACTCCTCCACCATGATTGGTTCTGATCAGCTCAACCAGACCGGCTACACCGGCAAGGGCATGAAGATTGCCATTCTGGATACCGGTATTGTTGTGGATCATCCTCTCTTTGCACCTCTGTCCGAGGACAAGCTCACGGAGGACTCCATGACCAAGGAAGACGTGGAGGCCGTCTGGGATACCCTGAACGCTTCTCAGACCAGCCTGCTGAACAAGGCTTTCTACGTCAGCACCAAGATTCCCTACGCCTATAACTATTACTCCAAGAACTTTGACGTATCCCACACCGGCACGGCAAGACATGACCACGGCACCCACGTTGCCGGTATTGCCGCCGGTAACGCCGGTGTGCAGGAGGGCGTCACCGGCGTTGCCCCTGACGCACAGCTGATTGTGATGCAGGTCTTCTCCAACACCGGCGGCGCTCCCTGGGATACCATCATGGCCGCTCTGGAAGACTGCGTCCGTCTGGATGTGGACGTTGCCAACCTGTCTCTGGGTGGCGCGGCCGGCTTCACCAGTGCCGGTAAGGAGATGGATCGGGTTCTGAACCTGTTCCTGGATACCGACATTGAGGTTATGATCGCCTCCGGTAACGATACCAACAGTGCCGTGGGCAACCTGACCGGTTACGATATGGCCCTTGCCGGCAACCCCGACATTGGCATGGCCGGTACGCCCAGTACCTGCAGTGCTGCGTTTGCTGTAGCTTCCATTGACAACGATGCCAGCAATATGCTGTACTTCACCGTCGATGGCCGCGACATCGGTTACACCGACAGCGCCAACAGCAGTGTTACCAGATTTATCAACAACTTCAAGTCCGAAACCCTGGAGTTTGTGGCGGTTCCCGGCTTTGGCGAGGCCGCTGACTACGAGGGCCTGGATGTGGAAGGCAAGGTCGCTGTGGTTTCCCGCGGCGAATGCAGCTTCCCTGATAAGCAGGCTGCTGCCCAGGCTGCCGGTGCCGTTGCCTGTATCGTTTACAACAACGCCCCCGGTCACTTCGGCATGATCATCAATGATGGCGGCGACAACATTCCCTGCATCTCCATCAACGATGTGGACGGTCAGTTCCTGGCGAAGATGGGCAGCGGAAGCCTCACAGTCTGTGACGGCACCGTCAAGACCTTCCGGTCCGAGCGGACCCTCAGCTCCTTCTCCTCCTGGGGCGTTACCCCCGATCTGAAGCTGAAGCCTGAGATTTCCGGCGTCGGCGGCAATGTCTATTCCTCTACCGACCCGGCGATCTCCGGCTCCTACTACGCCTCCTGGAACGGCACTTCTATGGCTACGCCTCAGGTGACCGGCGCCATGGCGGTCCTTGTGGAGTACATGCGTGCCAACGGCTACGGCTTCGAGGACGGCGAGCTGCGCCGCGTGGCTACCGACCTCATGATGAGTACCGCCGATCCTGCTTTCGAGGGCAATCTGGAATACTCTCCCAGAGGCCAGGGCGCGGGTCTTGTGAATCTGGTGGATGCCACTTCTACTCAGGTTTACCTCACCAGCCGCGACACCTTTGAGAACCGTCCCAAGGGCGAGATGGGCGACGACCCCGACCGTACCGGCGCGTTCTCCTTCGGCTTCGAGATGAACAACTTCTCCGCCGATCAGTCCTTCACCTATAACTTCGATTCCTCCGTCCTGACGGAGACCCTGGTTTTGGATACCTTCATCGGCGGAACCCCCACCGCGCTGGATGCCAAGGTGGAAGTTTACACGGTCGACCGCAGTGACATTCTGAAGTACGACTTCAATGATGATGGCCAGATCACCACGGCTGACGCCCGTGTCCTGCTGCGGTATGTCTCCGGCGTGGACACCATCCCCGCCGCCCATCTGGCTTACACCGATGTGAACGGCAACGGCGTCACCGACAAGGCCGACGTGGATGTCATCACTGCCTACTGCGCCGAGCTGGAGGTTGATGCGGACCTCCTGGCCACCGTTGAATACGCAAGTGAGTCTCCCGTCACTTCCGTGACCGTGGCTCCTGGCGAGACTGTGGAGCTCACCGCGAAGATTCAGCTCACCGATGCTGACAAGGCGATTGTTGAAAAGTTCCCCAACGGCATTTATGTGGAGGGCTTCCTCTATGCCAACGATGCCGATGAGGACGGTGTGGATCTGTCCATGCCTTTCGTTGGCTTCTACGGCGACTGGTCTGATGCTCCCATTTTCGACGATCCCGACAACGCCAGCCTCTATCCCCGTACTGTTTATACCAACTACTCTCAGATTGGTACGAACCCCTACATCCGCAGTGGTAAATCCGGCGATCAGTACAACGCGTTCTCCTATGCCAATCCTCTGGCGGAGATTGACTTTGGTATGCTCCGTAACGCCCGGAAGATGAACTTCACCGTTACCGACAAGAATACCAACGAGGTGTACTTCGACATCACCGGCGAGTACCTGACCAAGTCCTACTACAACGCCAGCTATGGCATGGTCATTCCGTTCTACATCCTGCGCGAAGAGGGCGATGTCTGGGACGGCATGGACAAGGATGGCAACAAGCTGCCCGATGGCACGCAGGTCACCTACACGGTTCAGGCCTGGGTGGATGACGGCGATGACATTCCCGATGACGCGTTCAGCTTCGACCTGACTCTGGACGACAAGGCACCTCAGATTCTGAACTCCGGTGAGCTGCAGGATGCCCTGACCTTCAATGAGGACGGCTCCATCAACCTGACTCTGGAAATCCTGGAGAACCAGAACATTGCCGCGGTAATCTTCGTCAACAACGAGGGCATCATCATGGGCAAATATGAGGTTGACAACACGCCCGGCGAAGCCATCAAGCAGACCTTTGACATTACCGGTTTCGGCATGGAGTTCACCATTGTTGTGGGTGACTATGCCTGCAACGAAACCGAGATCGACGCGGTTCTGGATCTGGGGGATCACGCTGCCAACCCCGTGAAAAAGCAGCTCAGCAAGGATCGCCTCTACGGCTGCGAGACTTATGATCGGGCTGTGGTGGAAGGCGGCTGGTTCAGTGCCAACAAGGCAGACCTGTCCGATCCCAGAAATGAAACCTTTGACTCCACCAACCGCTTCTACTCCGCCGAGTATGTCAACGGCTATCTGATTGCTCAGAGCGCCGTCACCGGCGATCTGATGCTGGTAACTCCCAGCGGTTCCTTCTGGGATGCCCAGACTCTTAAATCCCAGAACGGCAAGAAGCCCGGTGACGAGGGCTGCTGGGTCTTCTACGACATGGCTCTGGATTACTCCGACAAGGGTTCCCAGGCCCATGACCAGTATAGCGATGCCGCTGGCACGGACACCCTTTACGCCGTGGCGTGGAAGTACGGCGGCGACCAGGACCACGACGGTCATGACGACGGCTATAACGCTCTGTACCGCGTCTGGTTCTCCAAATGGAATGGCGAAGCCTGTGTGGATGAGGTTGGCCCCATTACCGGTACCGAGAACAATGCCGAGATTCTGACTCTGGCTTGCTCCACCGATGGCCAGCTCTACGGCATTGACACCGCCGCGAAGCTCTACACCATTGACCACTACGGTGCATGTACCTATGTGGGCACGACGGACTTCGTGAACGAGCTGAATTACGCCGGTGTGAACGTCATTCAGTCCATGGGCTATGACCACAACACCGAGACCCTCTACTGGTATGCTCACAGCCAGAACGCCAACGGCATGTACTACATCAATGTGTGCATGACCTATATCGTTGACCCCAAGACCGGCGAATGCACCGAAGTGGGTACCTACGGCCCCAGCGGCATGACCGCTCTGTTCGTTCCCACCGATCTGGAGTCCGATCTGTTTACCATGGGCGTAGATCCCACCAGCGTCAGCCTGAACCCATACAGCCTCACCATGGCGCAGGGTCAGACCAAGCGCCTGCATGTGAACTGGCAGCCCTGGAACGCGGCACCTCAGGCAGTGGAGTGGAGTTCCTCCGACGAAACCATTGCCACCGTTACCCAGAACGGCTTTGTGACCGCCGTGGGCGAAGGCGATGTGCAGATTTATGCCAAGACCAGGGTATATGATTCCTGGGAGAAGGTGTGGAAGGACAAAGTCGCCGTTTGCAACCTGCGTGTGGTTGGCTCCAACGACGGCATCTACGCCTACGTCATCAGCGACTACAAGAATAAGGACAACGACTTCACCTGGCTGAACTTCTCCGACAAGACTCCCACCAAGGTGACCCAGATTGCCAAGGCGAAGACCACCGTGGAAGATCCCATGACCGGCGAGATGGTCACCACCGATGCCATCTGGCAGGGCGGCGCCTACTACAACGGCTATGTCTACACCACGCAGGTTGAGCCCGTGGTGGATGAGACCGGTTCCATCGCTCGGGCTTCCATCCTGTACCGCAGCCTTGTTACCAAGGGTGAGACCCCCGAGACCACCGTCATCGGCGAGCCCGAGCGCATCGGCGGCTCCATTGGCCCCGAGATCGGCAACATGGGCTTCGATTACAACACCGGCCGTATGTACGGCGTGGATCTGACCAACGGCGGCCTGGCCATCATCGACCTGGACACCGGTTTGGTGGATCCTCTGGGTGAGTTCTCCGGCGACATCGGCGGCGCTGCCATTGCTCCTGCCATGTGTGTCACCAAGGAAGGCTACATTGTCATTTCCGACATGTTCTCCAACCTGTACACCGTCGATCCCGACACCCTGAACACAACCAAGCTGCAGGGCAGCAAGGGCGTCGATGCCTGGTACTATGCCGGCATGACCTATGACTACGACACCGGCAACATCTACTGGAACCCCTGCATGAGCGCCGGTTCCTCCCCCCTGTATCTGGTACGTCTGGAACCCAATGAGTGGGATCCCGATCGGCTTCAGGCCACCATCGTTGACATCGGCGATGTGTCCACCAAGAGTGGCGTGGAACTGACTGCCATGTTCACCATCCCCACCGTGGAGCCCGAGACGAAGCAGATCCCTGTCGAGTCCATCGAGATTACCGACGGCGAGTCTGTCACCGGCATTGAGGGCGGTACCATGAAGCTCACCGCTGTCACCGTTCCCGCTCGTCCCACGGTGCAGCTCAAGACCTGGACCTCCGACAACACGGATGTTGTGACGGTTGACCGCTACGGCAATCTGTCCTTCGTGGGCGTTGGCACTGCCACCGTTACCGTCTCCATCAGCAACAAGAATCCCGAGGATGGCGGCCCCTTCACCGATTCCATCCAGGTTAAGGTTCTGGAATCCGCTGGCAAGCTGCATGCTTTCCTGAACTCTGATGAGGGCGGCACCGGCTACTACGATATGTGGATGCAGTTTGATGACAACGACCTGCGTCATGCCAGCATCACGGACAGCATGATCGCCGTTTACTCCCTGCGCTCCGGCGAGTACTATGACGGTTACTACTACTGCTACAATGACAAGGGCGAGTTCTACCGCATTGCTGCCGACAACCACGCTGACTTCGTGACCTTGGGCAAGCTGAACCTGGACCTGGAAACCGATCAGATCACCGACATGGCGATGGACTATACCACCGGCACCATGTACGGCCTGACTGTGTCTCCCTGGAATGGCTTCGGCTACCTGGTGACAATCAACCTGGACAATGGTCAGGTGACGAAGGTTGCCCAGCTTGACACCAAGGTCTACGCTCTGGCTGCCGACAAGAACGGTGTACTGTACGCCGCCGGTGCTACGAACGTTGTCCCCGAGGCCAAGCTCTACACCCTGGATAAAGCCACTGCGGCTGCCACCTATGTCTGCGACATCCCCGGTGCCTACGCCTTCACCGGCACCAACTACTACGGCACCATGCAATTCAATCCCCAGTTGGCTTATGACATCACCACGGATCGTCTGTACCTCAACGCTACCGCCGACGACCAGTATCTGTCCGGCTGCGCCGGTATGTATCTGATTCAGCTCAATGGCGATGAGGCTCCCGAGGTTGTCAGCCTGGGCGGCGTCAGCATCTACGCCCGTGCGGGTTCCTCTCTCAAGAAGGGCGATGTCTACATGAGCGTGCTGACCTGCATTCCCGAGGCGGATGAAATTCCCACCGGCAAGGTCAACGGCATTGTGATGCCCAAGACCGTTGGCCGTGTGGCCATCGGCGACACGATCCAGATTCCGGCAACGGCCCGTCCCAGCAATGCGGCCAACACGGCTCTGACCTATACCACCCATGACGCCTCCATTGCTACCGTGGATGATAAGGGCCTCATCACCGGTGTCGCCGCAGGTACCACCACCATCACTGTGACCAGCGCGGAGAACAGCGATGTGACTGCTACCTTCACCGTGACCGTTGTGGATCTGTCCGGGCCGCAGTCCGTGGCGTACACCATTTCCGCCCAGAAGGACGCTCTGATCTCCTTCAACCCCGAGCTGCCTGGCGCTACTGCCGAGATCGTGGCCTCCGTCAGCGGCGGTACCAATGTCTGCGGCATGGCCTACGGTGACGATTGCCTGTACTATGCCGTGAAGGGCAGCGGCTACCCCGAACTCTTCCGCTACGACTTCACCACCAAGCAGTCCACCAGCATGGGTTGGATGGAATGCTGGACCGGCTGTAATGGTATTGCTTACGACAAGGTGAACAACATCATCTACGCTGGCGGCGGCTTCTATGTGTATGCCTTCGAGGTCTCCAAGATGCAGGCCGGTACGACTGCTTCCAACGGCGGCAACTATTTCCTGGATAGCGACTACCTCACCGTTCAGGATCTGGCCGTTGTGGGCGATAAGGTCTACTATCTGGGCAATGACCTCTACACAGCCACCACCAAGGTGTTCTGCTTCGACGCTGCCACCATGACCAACCGTACCCGTGTGATCGATGACCTCCCGGTGAACACCGTGGCCGGCAAGACTGAGATGGACTACGATAGCTATCGTGACCTGTTCTACGTCAGTGATGCCGCCGGCCGCCTGTACTCCTTCAATCTGGAGGGTAACGTGACCGCCATCGACACACTGCCTAACGGCTATGACATGAACGGTCTTGCCATCGTTCCTGCCAGGGCTGAGTAATTCCCTCAAATAACCCCCCGGCTTAGCCGGGGGTGGAAAAGGCCCTGCACCGGGATTGGTGCAGGGCCTGTTTTGGTGGTGCGTATGGGATTCATGGAAACCGTCAGTTGCTCAGTCGTTCCGGCGGCGGCCTCCAAACAGGACAATCAGCCGCAGGAGCTGTGTCACGGAGACCGCCAGGGCGGCCACATAGGTCAGTGCGGCAGCCCAAAGGGTCTTCTTCGCTCCGGCCAGCTCATCATCATACAGGAGATTTCCGGATTCAATGGCGGCCAATGCGCGCCGACTGGCGTTGAATTCCGTGGGCAGGGTTACAAGCTGGAACAGAGCAGCGAAGCTGAAGCAGAGGATTCCTGCATAGACCAGGTAGTAAAGCTGGGTGTTCATAAACAGCAGGCCAATGAGAATCAGAGGCATGGACAATCTGGAGCCGATGTTGGTAATGGGGATGATGGCTGCCCGCACCTTAATGGGAAGATAGCCTACGGCGTGCTGCACCGCGTGCCCCGCCTCATGACAGGCCACGCCGATGGCTGCCGTGGAGGTGTCCCCATAGACGCTGTCTGACAGCCGGATCACATTGCTTCTGGGGTCGTAGTGGTCTGTCAGATTGCCGGAAACCCGTTCGATGCGGACTGCCTGCAGGCCGTTGGCATCCAGTACCCGTCTGGCAGCCTCCGTACCGGTAATGCCACGGCGGGAGCGCTGCTTTGCGTACTTCTTGAAGGTACTGTTTACGTTGGCGCTGGCCCAGGCTGCCAGAAGCACAGCCGGCAGCACCAAAACAAGATAAGTCCAGTCAAAATAGAAATAGGGCATCGCAAATAACTCCTTACAGATACTCCGCAGGTTCCAGCGCGTCCCTCAATCGTTCGGTTATGGCCCCCAGGAACAGGCTGTCCGCCTGCTGGTGAAGGGTCTGCATGGCGCCGGCAGAGAGATTTACGGGAATGTTGCCGCTCATAAACAGGTCATTGTCAAGAATAAAACGGACCTCTTTGTCGTTCTCCATACCCGGCCGCTTCACCATGCCGGGACCGGCGTGGAGCTTGACCCGGGCGCCACCCCGAAGCTGCATCTCCAGATCCATGGAGCTGCGGGTGGCGGCGGTCTCCTGCACATCATCCTCCGCCAGAACGCCCAGATAGCAGGGCTGGAACAGTTCCCGGAAGGGTACGCCTTCCAGGTCCAATGACTTCCGGGAGAAGGCGTTGATGTACCGAAGTCCCACCCGCTCAAAATAGGCGGGCTTATAGATTTTGATAAAAGACGCCAGCGGCAGGTCCAGCTTCTGAGCAAAATCCTCCCAGGTGGTATACCGGGCGCAGGACAGGGATATAAAATTGCTTGTGAGATTCACCCGCCATACCCCATCGGCGGATACAAAGCGGTAGTTGATGACCTCCGGCTGATTCTGCAGGGCAAAGTGGCCTGGGGCACCGGTCAACCTGGGGGCAGGCACATCCTTCTGCGCCTTGTACTGGGGATATTCTCCCCGGATTGCTTCCTGGTAATCCACAGGCACATTGGCACCGATGGTGAGAATTTCCGGAAAACGAAGCTGGCAGATCACCTCCATCAACTGAGGCTTTCCAAAACGGCGGCGTGGTTCTTGTGAAAACATGGAGCGGCTCCTTTCTGCATACGAAAATGTTTGAGTATATTATACCCGTATTTTTCCAAAATGGCAAGGCTGCGGAGTGTGGAAGGGAAATGTAATTCTTTACTTTTCTGTAAACTTTGCGTATAATAGACGAAACGAAAGGGGAGAGGAAAATGGAATTTCTGCGTTTTCTGGAGAGCCTGCGTTTTCCGCTGATGGATACCCTTATGCAGGGGATCACGGAATTCGGTTCTGAGACGATTTTTCTGGTAGCAGCTTTGGTTCTCTACTGGTGTGTGGATAAGCGTAAAGGCTATTATCTCATGGCCGTTGGTTTCCTGGGGACCATTTTCAATCAGTTCCTGAAAATCAGCTGCCGGATTCTCCGCCCCTGGGACCGCTGGGATATCAGTTATGTGGAGTCCGCCAAGGCGGGCGCCACGGGTTACAGCTTCCCCAGCGGCCATTCCCAGACTGCTGTAGGCACCTTTGGCGTCATTGCCATGGAGACGAAGCATACCTGGCTCCGTGCCGTCTCCATTGCCCTGATGATTTTGGTGCCCTTCTCCCGGATGTACCTGGGTGTCCATACCCCAGCCGATGTGCTGGTGGGTAGCCTGTCTGCACTGGCTCTGGTGCTTCTGCTGCGGCCTGTGGTATTCAGCGAAAAGAAGTGGGCATTCCCCTCACTTCTGGGCGTTATGATTGCCTGCGGAATCGCTTTCCTTTTGTATATGGAGCTGACAGCCTTTCCTGCGGACGTGCTTCAGGAGAATCTGGACCATGCCCATAAGAATGCCTATACGTTACTGGGCGCCATGCTGGGATTCCTTGTTGGGTACATCGCCGATATGAAGAAAATTCACTTCTCCGAGAAGGCAGTGTGGTGGGCACAACTTCTGAAGGCCGCCCTGGGCCTGGGAATCGCGGTTGCCCTGCGGGCGGTTCTGAAAGCACCGCTCACCGCGCTCTTTGGTGGCCATAAACTGGCCCACGGTGTGCGCTACTTCCTGGTGGTGCTGTTTGCCGCGGCGGTCTGGCCCATGACCTTCCGGTGGTTTGAAAAATTAGGAGGCAAAACCGAATGATCGTTGTTTGGATCCTGCTGGGGGTCTGCGCCCTGCTGCTTTTGGCCGGACTGGTGGTATTCCGCATCGCCAGCGTGGGGAAACCTCCCGCGCCTCTGGATGACCTGGAAAAGCTGGAAAAGATCATCGGCCACACCCATGCGGAGCTGGTAAAGGAGGGCCTGGCCTGGCTGTCCGCCAATCCGCCTCAGGAAGTAACCATGGAGAGCTTCGACGGCCTGACTCTCAGGGGCAGATGGTCCCCGGTGGAGAACGCCAGGGCCACCATGGTCATGGTCCATGGCTGGCACGGCAGCGTAGAGACGGATTTTTGCGCCATTTTTGATACCTATCATAAGATGGGCTTCAATATGCTGATGATCGATCAGCGGGGCCAGAATGGCAGCGGCGGCAGATTCATGACCTTCGGCGTAAAGGAAAGCCGGGATGTGGCGGACTGGGTGCGCTATCACAACGAGCATTTGGGGAATTTTCCTGTGATTCTGGACGGTATTTCTATGGGGGCCACCAGTGTCCTTATGGCTATGGGACAGGCGCTTCCTGCCAATGTCCGGGGCGTGCTGGCTGACTGCGGCTTTACCTCCCCCTGGGAGATACTCTGCCAGGTGGCAAAGCAGAAGGCCCATGTCGCGTCGTTTCCTCTGCTGGATTTGGCCCGACTCTGGTGCAGGCTTCTGGCGGGCTATGACCCCAAGGCAGAATCTACCGTAACAGCCATGGCCCACAGCAATCTCCCCATTCTGCTGGTCCACGGAACGGCGGATCACTTTGTACCCAGCCGTATGAGCCAGGCCGCCTATGACGCTTACCGGGGGCCCAAGGAGCTGATTCTGGTGGAAAACGCCGGACACGGCATGAGCTATGTGGTAGATAAACCCCGCGTCCAGGATGCGCTGGAACGATTCGCCGAAACAGTATTGAAAGCATAAGGAGTGGGTTCCTATGAATTATTCCGCTATTAAGAATTGCGACATTGCCAATGGCCCCGGTGTGCGGGTGAGCCTCTTTGTTTCCGGCTGCACCCGCCACTGCAAGGACTGCTTCAACCGGGATACCTGGGATTTTAACTACGGCCAGCCCTTTACCCGGGAGACCATGGATGAGATTTTGGCTATGCTGGCGCCCCATTATATCAAGGGCCTGACGGTTCTGGGGGGAGAGCCTTTTGAACCGCAGAATCAGCCCGGTGTTCTGGAGCTGCTGCGGCAGGTTCGGGCAAAGTACCCGGAGAAGTCTGTGTGGGCCTTTTCCGGCTACACCCTGGACGGCCACATTCTGGAAAAAAAGCTGGGCCCCTGGGAGGTAACAAGGGAGCTGCTGTCCTATCTGGACGTACTGGTGGACGGCCCATTTATTGCGGAGCAGAAGGATCTGACTCTTCGCTTCCGTGGCTCCAGAAACCAGCGGCTCATTGACATGAAAAAGACGCTGGCCACCGGGGAGATCGTTCTCTGGGAGGACTGGCAGACAGAGGGGGGAATGGGAAAATGAAGCTGCAAATAAAAAAACTGGACCCCAACGCGAAGATTCCCACCTATGGCACGGCCTATTCCGCCGGTGCGGACCTCTATGTATGTTTGGAGCAGCCCATTGTGATTCAGCCGGGCAGGACGGAGTTTCTGCCCACCGGCCTTTCCATCGCGGTGCCCAATGGGTACGCGGGCCTGATTTTCGCAAGAAGCGGTCTCAGTACGAAACGGGGCTTGGCTCCTGCCAATAAAGTTGGTGTTATCGACAGCGACTACCGGGGCCCCATAATGGTAGCCCTTCATAACCACGGGGACACTCCCCAGACCGTGGAGCCGGGGGAGCGTGTGGCCCAGCTTGTGGTGGTGCCGGTTCTGGCTCCCGAGATGGAGCTGGTGGAGGAACTGGATACTACGGAAAGAGGTACAGGGGGCTTTGGCTCTACCGGCAGGAAGTAGGAGCTGGGATGCAGAACACTTCGCAGGCGGCGAGAAACAGGAGCAATCCAATGAAAAAAGAAAAGACCAAAATGAAGAAGGAAAAAAGAAAACCGCCCAAGGAGAAGGAGCAGACGCTCTTTGCTCAACTGGCCCAGAGCCTTACGGAGAAGGAGCAACAGGCGCTGGCGACCTACTTTGAGGATCTGAATTCCCATATTCTTCTTTCCAAGGACGAGCGGCGGCGGATGCACCAGGATTTTGAAAGCGCCATCCGGTATTATCTGGAGTCGGGCGTTTCCCTGAAGGAGGCCCTGGAGCGGCTGGACCCTATCCACCTGGGCGGATTCTACGCCCGGCCGCCGATTTTGTGGTTCCCGCTGGACGATGCCGCCAAGATTTACCCCCTGTCCATGAAGCATGGCACCATGGCGCTGTTCCGGCTCTCTGCCACCCTGAAAGCACCGGTGGTGCCGGAGCTGCTGCAAATTGCCCTGACCTTCACCATCAAGCGGTTCCCCAGCTTTGCCACCACCCTCAAAAAAGGCTTCTTCTGGCACTATCTGGACACCACAAAGCGTCGCTTCTGCATTGAGCCGGAGACGGAGATTCCCTGCCGGCCCATGATTGTGTCCCACAGCGGCTCCCAGACCTTCCGGGTGCTGTACTATGAAAAGCGGATTTCCGTGGAATTCTTCCATGTGCTTACGGACGGCACCGGCGGCATGACCTTCCTGAAGGTGCTGCTGGCGGAGTACCTCCGGCTTACCGGTGTGACCATAGAAAAGGATGATACCCTTTGGGATGCGGATGACACGCCCACAGAGCAGGAGTATGCCAACGCCTTTCCCAAGGTGGAGAAAAGTGCCTCTGCGTCCGGCTTCATGGGCAGACCTGCCAGCCAGCTAAGCGGCAAGCTGACCCCTCAGGGTCCCTGCCGGGTGCTGCACTTTCAAATGAGCGCGGCAGCCATCAGGAAGGCCGCGTCCCGATATGGCTGCACCATCACGGCATATCTTCTGGCTCTCATGTTTCTGGCGGCCAAGGCAGCGACGGACGAGCCGGACGGGGAGATCAACATCCAGGTGCCCGTGAATATGCGCAAGTTCTATCCCACTCCCACCGTGCGGAATTTCTCCATGTACGGAAATGTCCGCATTCCCATGGGGGGTATTACGGATATTCCCGGTATGATGGAAACCATACAGCAGCAGATGCGGGAGAAAACCTCTCAGGAGGCCATGAACCGGATGCTGACCGCTGCGGTTCGGATGGTGGATGTGCTTTCCTGGGTGCCGCTGTTCATCAAGGGGCCGGTGGCCTCCGTGGTTTACGGCTTCCTGGGCGACCGCATCTTTACCAGCGCTCTGTCCAATCTGGGGGTGGTTCGGATGCCCCCGTCGATGGAGGCGCAGCTTGAGAGCATGGACTTTGTTCTGGGAACCGCTATCACCAACCGGGCCATGTGCGCCCTGGTGACGGTTGGGGACGCAGCCACACTTTCCATTACCAAAATGACTGCCGACCCCTCCTTTGAGGAAAAGCTGTACCAGCTTTTGCGGGCCGATGGCATCGAAGTTCAAGCGGAAGGGAGCAGACTGTATGAAGGTTGAGATCGTGTATCCGCCCCGGAAGAAAAAGGAGTTCCAGCGCAGGAAGCTCCTGCGGATTGCCAGATGGCCGGTATGGCTGGCGGCCTACGGCTGCCCCATTGTCAACCTCTGCACCGGCGGAAAGGCATGGAGCGTGGTGGTGCTTATGTCCTTGTACATTCTCTGGACTATGGTGCTGTCCCCTGATTTGGTGGAGTACAATCGCATCAGCCAGGTAATCAAGTTGATTACCGATGTCTGCATTCTGCTGGTTCTGATTGACCGCCTGCTGGCCCCGGGCTGGGCTGTGACGGTGGTACCCATGGTCTGCTTCGGAGGCATCCTGCTCTCCGGCATCCTGTTTTTCACGGATATGGACCGCCAGAAGCAGAACATGCTGCCCATGCTGATGCTGATTGTGGAGGCTCTGTTCGCTTCGGTGGTTTGCCTGTACATTTGGCAGGATATTCATCAGTGGCCCATTGTGGTGCTGGGGGCCACGGCACTGGCACTGCTGGTTACCTGCATCGTCGTTCTGGGTGCGGACTTCAAGCGGGAGCTGAAGCGCCGCTTTCACACCCGGTAAAAAAATGCCATGGAGAACCGCTCCATGGCATTTTTTTATCGGCTATTTGATTGTTTCCACCTGGCAAACGGTCAGCACCTTCTCCGCCACCCGGAAACGCACGTTGAAGCCGCCGAAGCTGAGACCGTAGACCCGCTCCGGGTCCCGCTGATAAGAGGGCCGTGGGTCATGGGACAAAACGCCGGTGAGGGCCTCCCGCAGGTCCTCCGGAATTTGCTCCAGCAGTTCCGGTGGGAAACGGACCTCCAGTAGAAAATCACCGGCGGTGTCCGTAAAGCCTCCCGCGGCGTCGGGATGGCAGTCCGCGTAGGGCGCATAGGGCTTGATGTCAAAGATGGGGGTTCCATCCATCAAATCCGCGCCGGAGACGATCAGCAACGGCCCCTCTGGGGACTGAAGCCGAACCTCTTCCAGCCGGACGCAGGACAGGCCAATGGGATTGGGCCGGAAGGGAGAACGGGTGGCAAACACGCCCATCCGCCGGTTGCCTCCCAGACGGGGCGGCCGAACGGTGGGGGACCAGCCCTGGTTGCCGGAGAAATTCCACAAAAGCCACACATGGGAGAAGCCCTCCAGCCCCCGAAGCAGATCGGGGTTGCGAAACTCCGGCTCAAAAACCACCCGGGCCTTCAGCTCCGGCACCAGACCGGCCTGCCTGGGAATGCCAAACTTGTCCGGAAAATCGCTGCGTATCCGGGCAATGACGGTCATGGGAATTTCCATACGCACGACCTCCTTTTTAAAATCAGCGGAACGGTGTCCCGCCTGCGTCTAAAATCTCAAGCCGCTTTACCCGGACAAAGTCGGGCTTCAATCCGGGCAGATGCAGTGCAATGGCGTCTCCCAGCAGGGCGGGATTCAGGGAAGGATTCTGGGCGCAGACCCGGCACAGGATCCGCAGTTCCCGTGAACTCTTTGGTTCCAACTGTAACTTCAAAATCATGGGACGGATGTCGATTTCGGCAGGGCCACTCTTGGTTTTTTTGTTTACGGTAATGGGTCTGTCCCCGTGGAAGAAATCCCCCAGCTCCACAACGGCGTTTTCCGGTACACCGGCATCGTACTCCAAAAGAAGCTTCGCGTCCAGATGAGTCAGCTCCCGGAGCTTGCGCCCGGCCTCCCAGATCTCCAGAACCCTGACGCCTGCCGGCATACTTCTGTTGAGAAGGGAAGGAATGTCCTTCAGAGAAACGTCCACACCCTCTGCCAGCTCAAAATCCAGAAGTTCGCAGACGCTTTCGGTTCCTACGGACAGGGGCAGGGCGATGGAAACGTAGGCTCTGGGGTTATAGCCCTGGGAATGACGGATGAGAATGCCGGCCCTGCGGAAAGCCCGCTGGAACACCCGCATCAGATCCAGGTGGGAGATGTATACCGCGTCTCCCACTTTTTCAAAGAGAATTCTAGGCATCGCAGCCCACCTCCTTCAAAAGACGGTTGGCGCCGCAGCCGGAGCAGTGTTCCCGGCAGTCCGGCGTCACGGTTCCCTCGTAGGCCCGACGCCGCTCTTTTAAGAGGAAGGACCTGTCTACCCCCACGGAAATGGTCTGCCAGGGCAGAATCTCATCTTCCCCAATGCCACGGATGGTGTAGAAATTGGGGTCAATACCGCATTTTTTGAAAGCATCCAGCCACAGGTCATACCGGAAGTATTCGTCCCAGCCGTCCAGGCGGGCTCCCAGCTTCACGGCTTCCTCGATGACAGGCCCTAGCCGCCGGTCGCCCCGGGCCAATACCGCCTCCAGCCGGGACAGCTCCGGCGCATGCCAGTTATACTCCACCGCCTTGTGGGGCATGGAATCCCGCAGTAGCCGTGTCCGCCGGAGATACTCCTCCGGGGTGATCTGCTTCTCCCACTGGAAGGGGGTAAAGGGCTTGGGCACAAAGTAGGCGGTTGCCACATGGACCCGCAGACCCCGCTTTTTGTTGGAGGCGTTTGCCTGCCAGGTTTTTATGACCTTGTACACCAGCTCGGCTATGCCCAGTACATCCTCATCGGTCTCGGTGGGCAGACCCAGCATGAAATAGAGCTTGACGTTGTTCCAGCCGCCGGAAAAGGCTCTGGCGCAGGTATCCAGGATTTCGTCCTCGGTCAGATTCTTATTGATGACATCCCGCAGCCGCTGGGTACCTGCCTCCGGGGCGAAGGTCAGGCCGCTTTTGCGAACGGTCTGGAGCTTTTCCATCAGCTCCCGGGAGAAGTTGTCCGCCCGCAGGGAGGGGACGGACAGGCTCACCTTCTGGCTCTGGCAGTAGGGAATCAGAGCATCGGTCAGCTCCTTGAGGCCCTTATAGTCAGAGGTGGACAGGCTGGCAAGGGTCAACTCATGGTTGCCGGAATCCTGCAGGGACTCCATGGCCTGGCGGTACAGCACCTCCGGACTCTTCTTCCGCACGGGACGGCAGGAGAAGCCTGCCTGGCAGAACCGGCAGCCCCGGATGCAGCCCCGAAATACCTCCAGATTGCTCCGGTCATGGACGATCTCCGTAGTGGGTACAATGCCCCGGGTGGGGAAGTAGGCGGTGTCCAGATTCTCCACAATCCTCTTTTTCACCACCTGGGGCACCCCGGGCTTTGCCTCGATGGAGGCTAGTGTCCCATCCGGGTTGTAGGTATGTTTGTAGAAGCTGGGCACATAGACACCGGGGATTTTGGATACCTTCTCCAGATATTGCGCCTTGCTCCAGCCCTCTTTTTTGGCCCGCTGATAGAGGGACACGATTTCCACCGTAATCTCCTCGCCCTCGCCCAGGGAGAAGAAGTCGATGAAGTCCGCCAGAGGCTCCGGATTGTAGGCGCAGACACCGCCCGCGAAGACCATATGCTCCAGCCCGGTCCGCTGGCTGCTGTGTAGGGGAATCCCGGCCAGGTTCAGCATATTGATGACATTGGAGTAGCTCATTTCGTAGCCGATGGAGAAGGCGATCATATCAAAATCCCCAACGGGGTCCTGACTCTCCAGAGCCCAGAGGGGGAGCTTGTGCTTGCGCATGGCATCCTCAATATCTCCCCAGGGAGCGAAGACGCGCTCACACCACACGCCCTTCATTTCGTTCATAACGCCGTAAAGAATGCGCATACCCAGGTTGGACATACCCAGCTCATAGGTATCGGGGAAGCAATACGCGATGCGCACGTCTACTTCCTCCAGGGGCTTGACCACCTGGTTGTATTCACCGCCGATGTAGCGTGCAGGCTTCTGCACGGTAGGCAGGACACGATGTAATAAATCCGTCATGGCAATTCCTCTCTTTCAGATTCTCCTATATTTTAGCGGCTGTGACCGTATTTTGCAACAGGAATTTATGGGCTGCCAGTGCTGCCCCGAAGAAATCGGAAAAGGAGAAAGGCGGCTGCCAGAATGGGCATCAGGCCCAGGAATTTGCAGACATACAAGGAAAGGCAGCACAGACAGGCAACTATGATGCCGGCAGCCGTTTTGCAGATCCGTTCTGCCCGGTGCAGGGGGAGCCTCATGGCCAGCACCGCCCGCAGAAACCGCCCGCCGTCCAGGGGATAGATGGGCAGCAGATTGAACATACTTTGGATGAAGCCCCAAAAGGCAAGCCAGGGGAACCGTTTACCCACTGCCAGAAGCAGCAGTCCAAAAAAGGGGCCTGCCAAAGCGCAGAGCATTTCCTGCCTGTAGGACAGGGGAGAGGTCTCGATGGCGGCTCCGGTGAGAGAAAACGCCAGGGCCTGAACCCTGGCGCCGGAGAGATACAGAAAGAGAATATGCCCCAGCTCATGAAACCCTGCCGCCACCAGAAAGGGCCAGAAGCAGCCCAGCGGGTCTATGCGATAAAGGATACACAGCCCAACGGGAAGCCAGGGGCTGATCTTAATCCTGGGCATCGAGTACCTCCTGACAGAATACGGCGATGGCCTCCGGCACAGGTTCCCCCGCTACCACATTCCGGATCAATCCCTGGGCAGCGGCTTCCACCTGCCCAATTTCGCCGCCCACAAGATGTTCTTTCAGGTACTGCCCTGCCTGAGGCCACCACATCTGGGCGGTCAGAATCAGGGCACACAAAACGGCCGAGGCGACACATTGCCTCCACAGTACTCTGCGCGTTACGCTGCCGCGCCGAATCGTAGGGACCGGAGGCACTAGCTCCGTAACCACGGAGGTTGGTTTTTTTCCCAGGTCCTCGCAATAGTATTCCATCTGCCACACCCGCCTTCCGCATTTTTTCAGAACCATTGTATGCGCCGCCGGGTGGGAAAAATTCGTGCTTGATAATTTGAAACCCGTAGTATATAATGTAGAAATTAAACACGCATTGCGAAGCTATATGGAGGAAGATGCTCCGAATATGATAAAGAAACTATGGAAGCGACTTTTGACGCATGAGTTTTTGGTCTACCTTTTCTTTGGCGTCCTGACCACGGTTGTGAATTATGTGGTATACATCGGGATGCTGTATATACTGGGAGACGGTTCTGCCCTGATTGCCAATGCCATTGCCTTTGTGGCAGCGGTGATTTTTGCCTATGTCACAAATAAACCCTTTGTATTTGCCAGCAAGAGTTGGAAGTGGGATGTGGTTGCCAGAGAGCTTGTGACCTTCTTCGGGTCCAGGCTGGCTACGTTTGCCATGGAGGAATTGGGCCTGTTCATTTGCCAGGATGTGGCCTGTATGAGAGACATGACCGTTTTGGGGCTCAACGGCATGATTGCCGCAAAGGTGGCTCTGTCTATCGTTGTGGCGCTGCTCAACTATGTTCTGAGCAAATTCCTGGTGTTTAAAAAGAATCCGGCAGCACCGGAGGGATGACCATGACAGAAAGGGGGCTGTTAAATAACTCAAACTTCGCACCCCATTTTCTGGGCAAAAGTCTCCTTTAACCCTGA
>JBJDYK010000160.1:0-5525 GCA_051867275.1 Faecousia sp. | reverse complement strand
AGGGCGATTTCGCCCTACCTTTTTTCGTTCGCCAATGATTATTTTACACTAAGTTGCAAAAACTTTGTAGGCTTCTGATATTCCCTGGCCTACAGGCGCATAAACGGAAATTTCCCGCACTGCACTCGTAGGGGAGGGTCATGACCCTCCCGGCGGCAGGCACCCGCGATTCCCAACCATTTTGGGCAAATCCGCAGGGAGTTCGGTTCGAGGTTGCCGAAACATGGTACGATTTGTTTTTGCGCACTGCCGGGAGGGTCATGACCCTCCCCTACGGGTGGTATGATAAACGGAAATTTATCGCACACCCGAAACCTAATGGGACAGAGCAGAACCGAAAAACCGCAGGATGCTACGGATTCGCATAGGTGCGCAGCTTAAATCGGTGCATACCGCCGGGCCGGATGTATCCGGCCCCTACAGAGGGTAAACGGAAATTTATCGCTTGCGGGGATGGCATACCTTACCGCAGGAACAGGCGCAGCAGCTTGCCGTAGAATCTTCTGCGGTAGGGCTGGTAGCGCATGGGCAGGTCCAGCCAGGTTTTCTTGTCCACGATGCTCTTGGTGTGGGAGAATGTCTCGAAGCCCACCCTGCCGTGGTAGGCCCCCATGCCGCTTTCCCCCACGCCGCCGAAGCCCATTTCGCTGGTGGCCAGGTGGATCACCACATCGTTGATACAGCCGCCGCCGTAGGACAGCCGCGCGGTGGCTTCTTTGATATGGTTCCTGTCCCGGGAAAACAGGTACAGCGCCAGGGGCTTGGGCTTCCCATGCAGCATGGGAAACACGTCCTCAAACTTGTCGAAGGTCAAAATGGGCAGGATGGGGCCGAAAATTTCCTGCCCCATGATGGGGTCGGCCCAAGTCACGCCGTCCAGAACCGTAGGCTCAATTTGCAAAGTGTCCCGGTTGACATGGCCGCCGCAGACCGCCTTGGAGCGATCCAGCAGGGAGAGCAGCCGGTCAAAATGCTTCTCATTGATAATTTTGCCGTAATCCGGCCTGTCCAGAGGCGCGCTGCCGTATTGCAGGCGAATCTGCCGGCAGATTTCCCGCAGCAGCTCCTCCTTGACTCCCTTTTCGCACAGGATATAGTCGGGGGCCACGCAGGTCTGGCCGCAGTTCAGGAATTTCCCGAAAACAATGCGCCTGGCCGCCAGGGGGAGGTTGGCGGTGCTATCCACAATGCAGGGGCTTTTGCCTCCCAGCTCCAGGACGGCGGGGGTCAGGGTTTCCGCAGCGTGGCGCAGTACCTCCCGGCCCACGCTCTGGCTGCCTGTGAAAAAAATCAGGTCATATTTCTGCTGTAGCAGGGCTTCGTTTTCCTGCCGGCCCCCCGTGACCACGGTCACATACTCCGGCGGGAAGCACCGGGTCAGGATTTTCTCCAGCACCGCGCCGGTGGCAGGGGCGTAGGCGCTGGGCTTCACCACCGCCGTGTTGCCGGCGGCGATGGCGTCCACCAGGGGATCCAGGGTCAGCAGGAGGGGATAATTCCAGGGACTCATAATCAGCACGTTGCCGTAGGGCGAGGGTTTTTGGTAGCTGCGGCTGTGAAACTGGGCCAGAGGTGTGTAGACGGAACGCTCCCGGGCAAAGCGTCGGATATGACGGAGCATATAGCTGATCTCGCTGCGCACCAGGCCGGTTTCGCACATGAACCCCTCATAATCGCTTTTGCCCAGATCCTGCTTCAGTGCCTGGGTGATTTCCGGCTCGTATTCGTCCAACGCCGCCCGCAGCCTTTTCAGCATTTCCACCCGGAAGGACACCGGCAGGGTGGCGCCGGAGTTAAAAAAGGCCCGCTGTTTTTCCAGAATTTCTTCGATTTCCATCATTTGCTCCAATCCGCGGCCATGTAGTAGAACCGCTCCAGTTGGGTTTCGTCCATCAGTTTGGGTACGGGATACAGGGGATTGGCCTCTCTGGCGGCGTGGCGGGCCATTCGGGGGATGTCCTCCTTTTGAATGCCCATAATGGTTTCGGGAATGCCCATGGACCGGTTCAGCTCCCGGATGGCCTCCACAAACTTCCGCGCGCCCTGCCGGTGGCTGTCCTCCTCCGACGACACCCCGGCGGCGATGCCCAGCCGGTGCAGCTTTTTATAGGCGCTGCTGCCGTATTCCTCCAGCACATAGGGCATGAGAACGGAGTTGGCCAGGCCGTGGGGTACGTTGTACTGGCCCCCCAGGGAGTGGGCCACGGCGTGGATGTAGCCCACATAGGATTTGGAAAAAGCGATCCCCGCCTTGTGGGCGGCCAGGAGCATATTCTCCCGGGCCTCCAGGTTGTCGCCCCGGGTATAGGCGGTTTGGATGTTGTCAAAAATCAGCCTGACCGCCTCCAGCGACAGCCTGCGGGTCTCCCGGCTGGTGGAACGGCCGATGTAGGCCTCCACCGCGTGGGTCAGGGCGTCCATGCCGGTGGTGGCCGTCAGGGCGGGGGGCAGGGTGCGGGTGACGGAGGCGTCCAGAACGGCGTAGGAGGGAATCAGGGTAAAGTCGTTCATGGTGTACTTGTGCCTGGTTTCGGTGTCGGTGATGACGGCTGCCAGCGTCACCTCGCTGCCGGTGCCGGCGGTGGTGGGAATGGCAATCAGGGTGGGAATGGGCCGGAGGACCTTCAGAAGCCCCTTCAATTGGTTTAAGGATTTTTTGGGGTAAGCCGCCCTGGCCCCCACCGCCTTGGCGCAGTCCATGGAGGAGCCGCCCCCGAAGGCGATCAGGGCCTGGCAGTTCTCCGAGCGGTACAGGGAAAAGGCTTCCTCCACGTTTTGAACCGTGGGATTGGCCCGGGTTTTGTCATAGACCGCCAGACGGATGCCCGCGTCTGTCAGGCAATCTTCCGCCGGTTTCGTGACCCCGGCGCCGCGAAGTCCCCCGTCCGTCACCATGAGGACGGAGCGGATTCCTTTTTCCTTTAAAACCGGGCAAATCTCCGCCACGCTGTGCAGCAGCACCGGCTCCCGGTAGGGCAGCACCGGCAACGCCAGATGAAAGGCCCATTGATAAATTCTGCAATATGCTTTTTTTATGGGATTCATGGTAAAAACTCCTCTTTTTTATGGCGCACTGCTCTCGTAGGGGAGGGTCATGACCCTCCCGGCAGTGCGCAAAAACAAATTGTACCATGTTTCGGCGAATTCAAACCGAACTCCCTGCGGATTCGCCCAAAATGGCTGGAAATCGCAGTGCCTGCCGCCGGGAGGGTCATGACCCTCCCCTACGGGCGGTGCGATAAAATACCGTTTACCTCTGTGTCGGGCAGGACTTGTTGATAGGTCAACAATCTGCATTATAGTCCCAAATGGGGGGGCTGTCAACCGGGTTTTTACAAAAAATTCGCTTTTTCAACCAAATCCATTGCAATTTTTTTGGCAATGTGGTATAGTCTTTTGTTGGAAATTCGGTCTTATTTACGGAAGGAGCTGGCACTTTTATGGCGCAGCAGGAAAATATCAGAAACATCGCGATCATCGCCCACGTTGACCACGGCAAGACCACCCTGGTGGACCAGATGCTGAAGCAAGGCGGCATTTACCGGGAAAATCAGGCCACCGTGGACCGGGTTATGGACTCCGGCGACCTGGAGCGGGAGCGGGGCATCACCATCCTGGCAAAGAACACGGCGGTGAAATATAAGGATACAAAAATCAACATCGTGGACACCCCGGGCCACGCCGACTTCGGCGGCGAGGTGGAGCGTATCTTAAAGATGGTCAACGGCGTGCTGCTGCTGGTGGACGCCGCCGAGGGCCCCATGCCCCAGACCCGGTTCGTGCTGCAAAAGGCCCTGGAGCTGGGCCACAAGGTCATCGTGGTGGTCAATAAGGTGGACCGGCCCGATGCCCGGGTTCATGAGGTCATGGACGAGGTGCTGGAGCTGCTGCTGGATCTGGACGCCACGGAGGAGCAGTTTGACTCCCCCACCGTGTTCTGCTCCGCCCGGCAGGGCATCGCCTCCTACGGCCCCGATCAGTTGGGCACCGACCTGACCCCCCTGTTTGAAACCATCGTCAGCTATATTCCCGCCCCCCAGGGGGACGAGAACGGCCCTGCCCAGCTTCTGGTTTCCTCCATTGATTATAATGAGTATGTGGGCCGGATTGGCATCGGCCGCATCGAGCGGGGCAGCCTGAAGGTGAATCAGGAGGTGGCCATCTGCGACTACCACAACCCCGACATGAAGATGAAGGGCAAAATCGTGGCCCTGTACGAGTTCGACGGCCTGGGCAAGAATCCCATTCAGGAGGCAAAGGCCGGTGAGATCGTGGCCTTCTCCGGCATCTCCGACATCACCATCGGCCACACCCTCTGCGACCCCCTGACTCCGGAGCCTCTGCCCTTTGTGAAGATCTCCGACCCCACCATCGAAATGACCTTCTCCGTCAATGACTCCCCCTTCGCCGGCCGGGAGGGTAAGTTCGTCACCTCCCGGAATCTCCGGGACCGGCTCATGCGGGAGCTTTTGAAGGACGTGTCCCTCCATGTGACGGAGCAGGGCACCGACGCCTTCAACGTGGCAGGCCGGGGCGAAATGCACCTGTCCATCCTCATGGAGACCATGCGCCGGGAGGGCTACGAGTTTGCCGTGTCCACCCCCAGAGTGCTGACCAAGGTGATCGACGGCGTGGTCTGCGAGCCCATCGAGCGGATGGTGGCCGACGTGCCGGACGGCACCATGGGCGCGGTCATCGACAAGATCGGCCAGCGGAAGGGCGATCTGGTGTCCATGAACCCGGTGGGCAATCGCTACCGGCTGGAGTTCCTGGTTCCCGCCCGGGGCCTGTTCGGCTATCGGAACGAGTTCCTCACCGATACCCGGGGCGAGGGCATCATGTCCAGCGTTCTGGACAGCTACGCCCCCATGAAGGGCGAGATCTCCCGCCGTGCCACCGGCTCCCTCATCGCCTTTGAGACCGGCGAAGCCTGCTCCTACGGCCTGTTCAACGCCCAGGAGCGGGGCCAGATGTTCATCGGCCCGGGCACGCCGGTCTACGCCGGTATGGTGGTGGGTATTTGCAGCCGGAACGAGGATATGACCGTCAACGTCTGCAAGAAGAAGCAGCTCACCAATATGCGGGCCGCCGGTTCCGACGAGGCCCTGCGGCTCACCACCCCCCGGGTGTTCTCCCTGGAGCAGTGCCTGGAGTTCCTGGCCGACGACGAGCTGCTGGAATGCACCCCCAAGACCCTGCGCATCCGCAAGCGCACCCTGGATCACGCCGCCCGTATGCGGGAAGTGATGAAAAAGCGCAACGGTTGACAAAAAACCCGGAAAAAAGACAGGGGACGGTTCCTTGTCTTCCACGATAAATTTCCGTTTACGCGCCCGTAGGGCGGGGGCATGCCCCCGCCGGGCACCGATTATTTGCAATGCAGTCGCATAAAATACGTATCTACCACCGCAAACCGCCCATTTTACGAATGATTGGAACTGCCTACTGACTTGCTACTGCCCGGCGGGGTCATGACCCCGCCCTACAGTGATGCGCAGTAAATTTCCGTTTACCGCGCCGCACCC
>JBJDYK010000159.1:0-26719 GCA_051867275.1 Faecousia sp. | reverse complement strand
GGGTTCCTGTTTCTTTTTTTTATGAGGGTCACATCATTTTAGCACATACAAAAATAAAAAAAGGATTGCGCTTCCGGAGAAAATATGCTAGGATGTAGCAAAGGCGTGAGCCTGCATATGGACACGATCCGCATGTTTTGGAATGGGGAAATCCCAGCGGTACCAAGCCGCCGTAGACGGACATTTTGCCGCCTGAAGTCATTGGAGCAATCCGAGAAGGCTTTTGGCATATGGCGTCCGGAGCCGGAATACAAGCGCGGATCGAAGCTGACAGACTCTTGGGGACGGTCTGTCTGTTTGTTGCGTCATCGGGAAGCCAACCGAGTGCCGCCCGTGTTTGAAACGTCCCCATCCGGGGACGTCTTTCTTTTGGAGGTTTGGCTATGAAGAACAGGAAGCTGGCAAACGGGATCATGGTGGCCATCATACTGGTTATCTTCGCGGCGGGTATTCTGGCCGCCGGAGGGGTCCTGGGTTGGTTTGACCGGGCTGATGGTTCCCAGGCAGTGCTGACGGAGGTTCGGGGTCTTGTGAATCTGGAGCGGGACGGTGTCCTCTACCCCGTCAGCGGAGAGACGGTGCTTCGTCAGAAGGACCGGATCACCTGCACCCCCGGCGCTACCGCAGTTATCTCCCTTGGAGACGGCTCCCTGACCCTGGGCCAGAAGGCGGCGGTGACTGTCGAGGTCCCGGAGGGAAAGAGCTTCGCTGCCACGGTAGAGGCCGGTGAAGTATTTGCCAACCTCACCTCCCCGGCAACCCTGACCTTTGGGGGCAGAACCGTCACCTTCCAAAACACCGTTGCCTGTCTCAGCGTCCGCAGCGGTGCCCAGAGCGTCAGCGTGTTCGCAGGCTCCGTGGAGGAGGCCCAGGCTGGTCAATTGCTGGATTGGGTCGGGTCGGAGGAAAGCATGCAGGCTCTCTCCATTGATTCTCTCAATGATTTTACCATCACGCAGCTCCGCAAGGCTGGTTCTGCCATTGCTCTGTGCTTTACCTCAGAGGACCTGGACCGGCTGCAGGCCCGGCGGGCAGCCGCCACCCAGGAGCTGTTAATCGAGGCAGTCCATGCCACAGAACCACCAGCCCCCTCTCAGCAAGACCCCACGGAGACGGTTCCCGAAACGGAGCCTCAGGCAACTTCTGATTCTGCGGAATCGCAGGCAGCCACGGAACCCCAGCCCACGGAATCCGCCCCCTCCCAGCCCACGGAGCCGGAGCCCACGGAAACCCAGCCTCCGGTTACGGAGCCTAAAAAGACCTGCACCCTCTCCATTCGCTGCGACACCATTCTGAACAACATGGATGCCCTGGACCCTGCCAAGGCCGGATTTGTCCCCGCTGACGGGGTAATCCTCTATCCCATGACTGTGGAGTTCCAGGATGGGGAAACTGTATTTGATGTTCTGAAACGGGTCTGCAACACCCTGGGCATTCAGTTGGAATATAGCTGGACGCCCATGTATGACAGCTATTATATTGAAGGCATTCACAATCTGTATGAATTTGACTGCGGCTCAGAATCCGGCTGGATGTACAAGGTCAACGGCTGGTTCCCCAACTACGGCTGCTCCAGCTATCCCCTGGAGGAGGGCGACACCATCGTCTGGTGTTACACCTGTGTTGGTCTGGGCGCGGATGTAGGAGGTCCAAACTGGTAACATGACCTATCCGGACGCTTTTTCCAAGTGCCACCCGGCAGTGTGCTTTCTTTTCTTCCTGGGTGCCATCGGCTTTGGTGTGGTGATCCTGCACCCGGCGTATCTCCTGGCAGGACTGTTGGGCGCGGCAATTTACTATTTGCTGCTGAAAGGCCGGAAGGGTCTGAAGACCGTTGCCCTGCTGCTGCCGGTGGCAGCCATTGTGGCGTTCATCAACCCCCTGTTCAACACCCAGGGAAGCCACATCCTGTTTCGCCTCTTCGGCAGGCCCTACACGCTGGAGGCCCTGCTCTACGGCGCGGCCATTGCCGTCATGTTTCTTGTGATGATGCTGTGGTTCGGCTGCTACAACGATGTCATGACCAGCGATAAATTCACCAGCCTGTTCGGCAATCTGATTCCGGCTCTGTCCCTGCTGCTTGTGATGGTGCTGCGGATGATTCCCGCCCTGATACGCAAAACCCGGCAGATCACCGGCGCCCGTATGTCCATCGGCAAGGGCGGTGCCGGTACAAACCGCCAAAAAGCGGAAAGCGGCATGGTGGTACTGTCCGCCCTGGCCTCCTGGGCTTTGGAGGGCAGCGTGGTGACGGCGGATTCCATGCGCAGCCGCGGCTACGGCACCGCCCGGCGCACCAGCTTTCAGATTTACACCATGAAATCAGACGACTGGGCCCTCCTGGGCCTCCAGCTTATTCTGGCGGCGGCGGTTCTTGTCTCTGCCCTGACGGGAGGCAGCACGGCCTCCTTCACGCCGGAGCTTCAAATTGCCCCCATGAAGGGTTTTAACATTGCGGGCCTTGCGGCCTACTGCGCCTATCTTTTGATCCCATCGGCACTTCATTTGAGGGAGGCCCTGTTATGGCACATTTCCAGATCCAGAATTTGACCTTTTCCTACCCTACCGCCAAAGGCAGGCACGCTTTGGAGAACGTGAATCTCTCCATTCGGCAGGGGTCCTATGTGGCCCTGTGCGGCCGCAGCGGCAGCGGAAAGACAACGCTGCTGCGTCATTTCAAATCCGTTCTCACACCCCACGGCCAGAGAAGCGGCACGCTGTTGTTTGACGGTGTTCCCCTGGATCAGGTGAGCCAGCGGGACCAGTCCTCCAAAATCGGCTACGTCATGCAGAATCCCGACGACCAGATCGTCACCGACAAGGTCTGGCACGAGCTGGCCTTCGGACTGGAAAGTCTGGGTTGCGACCAGAAGACCATGCGGGCCAGAGTGGCGGAGATGGCCTGCTATTTCGGCATCCAGGACTGGTTCCACCGGAATGTGGCAGAGCTGTCAGGTGGTCAGAAGCAGCTTCTGAATTTGGCCTCCATCATGGCCATGCAGCCGGAGGTGCTGATCCTGGACGAGCCCACCAGCCAGTTGGACCCCATCGCCGCCTCGGATTTCCTGAACACGGTGCGAAAAATCAATCTGGAGCTGGGCACCACGGTGATTATCTCCGAGCATCGGCTGGAGGACATTCTCCCCGCCGCCGATCAGGCCATCGTCATGGAGGACGGACGGGTCATCGCCGACGATACCCCCGCTAACATCGGCCCCCTGCTGTGGAAGCAGGAAAGTCCCATGTTCTGCGCCATGCCCACTCCCGTGCGGGCATTTCTGGAATCCGGCGCCTCCGGCCCATGTCCTCTGACCGTCCGGGAGGGACGGCGTTGGCTCCAGGAGACGTTCCCCGACACGCCCAGGGTAGCCCGGCTGCCGGAGCAGGAACCACAGTTGGAGGAACCAGCCCTCACCCTTCAGGAGCTTTGGTTCCGCTATGAAAAGGACAGCCCCGATGTTCTGCGGGGCGTCAGTGGTCAGGTGCCCGCCGGAAGCCTCTATGCCATTGTGGGCGGAAACGGCGCGGGTAAATCCACCACCCTGAAGGCCATCTGCGGCATATGCAAGCCCTATCGGGGCAAGGTGAAGCTCTTCGGAAAGCCTCTGGAAAAATACAAGCATGGTCAACTGTTTCAGGGCTGTCTTTCCATGCTGCCTCAGGACCCCAAGAGCCTGTTCGTGAAAAAAACCGTCCGGCAGGATCTGGAGGAGATGGGCGCCGGCCCGGAAAAAACGGCGGAGGTCGCGAAGCTGTGCCAGATTGAGGCGCTGCTGGACAGCCACCCCTACGACCTGTCCGGCGGCGAGCAGCAGCGCTCTGCCCTTGCCAAGGTGCTGCTGACCAATCCCAGGCTGCTGCTGCTGGACGAGCCTACCAAGGGCATCGACAGCTTCTTCAAGCAAAAGCTGGCGGAGATTTTGTCCCGGCTCAAGGCCCAGGGTATCACCATCGTCATGGTGTCCCACGATGTGGAATTTTGCGCCCGGTACGCAGACCTCGTCAGTATGTTCTTTGACGGCCAGCTTCTGACCACCGATACCCCCCGCCGCTTCTTCGGCTCCAACAGCTTCTACACCACCGCGGCCAACCGCATGAGCAGATCCGTGTTCCAGGAGGCAGTGACGGTGGAGGATGTTGTGACCCTTTACAGAGAAAATATGGAGGACCGTCCATGAAAAAGTCCACAATCTTCACGCTTCTCACCGTCTTTGTTCTGATTCCCCTGACTCTGTGGGCAGGTCTGAGGCTCCCGGGCAGATGGTTCTACCTGACCAGCACCCTCATTGTAATCTACACCATAGTTCCCTTCTTCCTGGCCTTTGAAAGCCGGAGGCCTCAGGCTCGTGAGCTGGTGGTCATTGCGGTTCTGTGCGCGCTGGCGGTTGCCTCCCGGGCGGCCTTCATCATGGTGCCTCATTTTAAGCCCATGACGGCGATTATTATGATTTCCGCCATTGCCTTTGGGCCCCAGACCGGCTTCCTGGTGGGATCCGTCAGCGCCTTTGCCAGCAACTTCATATTCGGTCAGGGCCCCTGGACCCCCTGGCAGATGATGGCCTATGGCATGGGCGGCCTGCTGGCAGGGGTCGTATACCGGAAGGGCTGGCTTCCTCGGAAGCCCCTGTGGCTGGCGTTCTTCGGTCTGTTTGCTGTGGCTCTGGTGGTAGGTCCCCTGCTGGACTGCTGCACCGTCTTTACCTCTCTGACCAGCTTCACCTGGGCCTCGGTTCTGTTTGTCTTCGGTCAGGGTGTGCCCGTCAATCTGGTTCACGGAGCCTGTACCTTCCTGACGCTTCTGCTGTTTTCAAAGCCCCTGCTGGAAAAGCTGGAACGGATTCAGGTCAAGTACGGCATGATGGTGGACGACCATGGGCTTTGAACGCTGTCATCCCGCGGTGAATCTGATCTTCTTTGCCGCCGTTCTGGCAGGAACGTGCTGCTTTCTGCATCCGGTGTTCCTCGCCATTTCCTTTTTATGCGCCTTTTTGTACAGCCTCAAGCGGAACGGGATTCGCGCCCTGGTGTTCAATCTGTGTTTGCTGCCCCTCATCCTTGTCTTTGGTCTGTACTACAGCAGCTATCACCACTTTGGTATGACCGTGCTGGGGCAGAACTTTATCGGAAATCAGATGACCCTGGAGTCCCTGGTCTACGGTCTGGTGCTGGGCACGGTCATTGCGGCGTTTCTCATGTGGATGAGCTGTCTGTATGATGTGGTGTCCTCTGACAAAATCATCTATCTCTTTGGCAGAGTCAGCCCCCGGCTGTCTCTCTTTCTGTCCATCCTCCTGCGAATGGCCCCCCGCATAAAGACTGAGGCCAGGCGGATTCATCTGGCACGGCAGGGCATCGGCAAAGGGCTGCGCCAGGGAAATCCTCTGGCAAGAGTCCGCAATGCCATTGCGATTTTTTCCATGCTCATCACCTGGACGCTGGACGCTCTGGCCACCGCTTCCGACTCCATGCGCAGCCGGGGCAGTACGCTGAAAGGCCGGACCGCCTTTTCCATCTACCGCTTTGACAACCGGGACAGGGCATATGTCATTCTGATCTTTGCCTGCCTGACCGTGGTGGCCATGGGCGTCCTGCTGCGGCAGACGGACATTCTGTATAACCCCAGAATTCTTCTGAACCCCATCACCTCCATGTCCTGGCTGTTTTACGGCGGGTATCTGATTCTGTGTCTGATGCCTTTCGGGCTGGAGCTGTGGACGGAATTCCGCTTTCGTCAGGCCAGGAGGGTGCTATGAAAAAGGAAAATCTGTTTCTTTCCACCATTGCCGGCGACGCGCCGGAGGTTGCCCGGGCCCATGGGCTGGGTCTGGAAATTGCCGAATACTGTACCGCCTCCAACATGGATCAGGCTCTCCCTCAAACCCACGAGGCGGTCCTGCAAAAGCTGGACGGGATTCCTAACCGGGTGCTTCATGGTCCTTTCAATGAATTGTTCCCCTGCGCCATCGATCCTATGGCCAGAGAGCTGGCCCGGCACCGCTACCGCCAGGCACTGGAGCTTGCCCGGCAATACGGAGCCAGGAAGCTGGTACTCCACGGCGGCTACAACCCCCGCATCTACTACCCCTGCTGGTATACGGAGCAGTCTGTCCTGTTTTGGAAGGAATTTCTTCCTGAGATTCCCGAAAATATGGAAATCTGCCTGGAAAATGTGCTGGAAGAGGAACCGAATATGCTGGTGGAGATTCTGCGGGGAGTGGACAGTCCCCGCCTTCGCATGTGCCTGGATGTGGGCCACGCCAACGTATATTCCCAGGTCTCAGTTGCACACTGGCTGGAGGTCTGTGCCCCCTGCATCAGCCATTTTCATCTGCACAACAACGGGGGTGATTTTGACGCGCATCAGGCCCTTGACCAGGGTACCATCGATATGGCGTCCCTGCTGAAAAGTGCCCAGGCCCTGTGCCCCGGCGCTACCTATACGCTGGAACTCATGAACGCCGGTCCTTCCGTCCGGTGGTTGTCTGAAATACGGGTACTGCCATAAGGCAGCGCCATTTTGGGAGGTATTCCAAGTGGAAGAAAAACTGTCTCAACTGATTGCGTCCGTGCGTCCTCCGGATGAGGACGCCATGGCCGCCGCCAGAGCCCGTCAGGCCCAACTGGCAAAGCCACCCGGAAGTCTGGGCCGGCTGGAGGACCTGTCCATTCAACTGGCGGGCATCACCGGTTCCGTCCATAATTCCATGGAGCAGACCCACCTGCTGGTCTTCGCCGCCGACAACGGCGTGGTGGCGGAGGGCGTAGCCAGCACCCCCCAGTCCGTCACCCTGCAGCAGACCGTGAACCTTACCCGGGCCAAAACCGGCGCATCCTGCCTGTGTAAGTTTTTTGGCTGCGGCATCACCGTCTGCGACGTAGGCATCAACGTTCCGGTTCGGGAGCCTGCGGTTCTGAATAAAAAAATCGCCTATGGTACACAAAACATGGCCCACGGCCCTGCCATGACCCGGCAGCAGGCCCTCACTGCCCTGCTGACCGGCGCGGAGCTGGCACAGAATACCCCGGCCAACGCGCTGGGCATCGGAGAAATGGGCATTGGCAATACCACCACCTCCTCCGCCGTTCTGGCAGTGCTGCTGAATGCGCCTGTGGAGACCGTCACCGGCCGCGGCAGCGGTCTTACGGATGAGGGCTTCCAAAGAAAGAAAGAGGTCATTGGTCAGGCCATCCGGGTAAATCAGCCCGATCCTACCGATGTAGTGGATGTGCTTTCCAAGGTGGGCGGCTTTGACATTGCCGCCATGTGCGGCGCGTTTCTGGGCGCGGCAGCCAGCCGCCGTCCCGTGGTGATTGATGGCTTCATCTCCGTGGTGGCAGCCCTGTGCGCCGTTCGCCTGTGTCCCCGGGTCAGGGACTACCTGATTCCCAGTCACGCCTCCTATGAAATCGGATATCGCCTTGCCATGGAAGCCATGGAACTGGAGCCCATGCTCCTGCTGGGGATGCGCTTGGGCGAGGGCAGCGGCTGTCCCCTGGCCTTCCAGGTTCTGCGGGCTGCCTGCGCCGTCATCAACACCATGGCCACCTTTGACCAGGCCGGTATTGACGACACCTATCTGGAGGAAATCCGGCAGGGCGACCGATTCACCGTGGAGGCGCATCCATGACCGTATTCCTTTCCGGCGGAGCCAAAAACGGCAAATCCGACTTGGCCCAGGAGCTGGCGGTGCGTCTTGCCCATGGAGGCCCTCTCTACTATGTGGCCACCATGATCGCCTGTGACGAGGAAGACCACAGGCGCATCCAAAAGCATCTGGCCAGCCGGGATGGGCTTGGCTTCGAGACCATCGAGTGCGGCAAGAATATCCTCTCATGCCTGGATCGTGCGGACAACAGTGGCACCTTCCTGCTGGACAGCACCACTGCCCTTTTGATGAACGAGCTGTTCCCCGACCCTGCTGGCTGTGAAATGGATTTGGACGCGGCCAATCGCTGCGCCCGGGAGCTTGCAGTCTTTGCGCAAAGCGTAGGAAACGCGGTCGTGGTCAGTGACGGCATCTACGCGGACTGCGGCCTATATGACGAAGGAACCGAAACTTTTCGCAGGGGGCTGGCCCACATAGACCGCACCCTGGCCCAGGTATGCCAGACCGTGATTGAGGTGGCGGCTGGGCATCAGATTCTGCACAAGGGGGCGCTGCCGGTATGAAAGAGCTGCTTCACGCCTTTGCCATGACCCAATCCATGTTCTGCGCCATCCCCTGCCCCTGGAGGCTCTGGGATGAGAATGCCAGAGGGAAAATGCTGCTGTTTTTACCTCTGGTTGGCCTGGAAATCGGCGCGCTGTGGTACGGTCTTTGGTATCTTGCAGGTTTCCTGGGTCTTCCCAATTTACTGCGGGGCCTGCTTTTGGCCGCCTTCCCCTTTGTGGCCACCGGCTTTATCCATCTGGACGGCTTCATGGATGTGACCGACGCTGTCAAATCCTGCCGCGATCTGGAACGCCGCCGGGAGATTCTCAAGGACCCCCATGTGGGTTCCTTTGCGGTGATCGGCTGCTGTCTGTTGCTGCTGACCCAGTTTGCATTGGCCGCTTCCCTGGATGACAGCCCTGGGCTGGGCGTTCTGATTTTGGTTCCGGTGGTCAGCCGGTGCTGTTCTGCACTGGCGGTGACGGCACTGCGGCCCATGTCCACCAGCCAGTACGCCGCCCAGGAAAAACCCAAATCGCACCTCTGGATTCTGGGGCTGCTTCTGACAGGCACCCTTGCGGCCGGTTTCCTGCTCTGGGGCTGCCATGGCTGGGCGCTGATCGGATGCCTGGGCGGCGATGGTCTGGCCCTGTATCGGGGCCGCAGTTCCCTGGGCGGGATGAACGGCGATATTGCCGGCTATGCCCTGACCCTGGGAGAGCTGTGCGCTCTGGCCGTCTGTGTGTTGGTTCCCCGCTTCTGAGGCGGAAGGAGGTTATAAATGGTATTCATCTTTGGAGGAGCGTACCAGGGAAAGCTGGACTACGCCATTACGAAGTTTAATTTGACCCCGAATCAGATTTTCACCTGTCAGGATGGAGACATCGACTTTACCAAGCCCTGTATCGACCGTCTGGAGCTCTTTACCCTGGCCTGCGTCCGGGAGGGCCGGGACCCGGTGGCGTATTTTGAAGAACGCCGCCCCCGGTGGCAGGACAGCATCCTCATCTGTCAGGACATCTCCTGCGGGGTGGTGCCCATGGGGGCCGATATGCGGGCCTGGCGGCAGGCCAACGGGCATCTGTGCCAATTCCTGTCCCGGGAAGCCCGGCAGGTCAGCCGGATCTTCTGCGGATTGGAGCAGCGGCTGAAATGAGTACCGTCTATTTGATTCGCCACGGAAAAACCCTGGCCAACCGGCAGCATCTCTACTGCGGCAGCACCGACCTGCCCCTGTGTCAGGAGGGCATCCGGGAACTGGAAGCACTGCGCTACCAGGTTGAAAACGCCAGGTTCCTAACCAGCGGCATGAGGCGGACGGAGGAGACCCTAACGCTTCTGTTCGGGCCTGTCCCCTTCCGCCGGGAGCCGGATTTCCGGGAAATGGATTTTGGAGCCTTTGAAATGAAGAGCTACGAAATCCTGCGGCATAATCCGGACTATCTGGCCTGGATTTCCGGAGATAACGAAGGACATGCCACCCCCGGCGGTGAAAGCGGACGCCAAATGACGCAGCGGGTGCTATGCGCCTGGCAGCGGTTGGACCGCCAACAGGACACCGTGATCCTCACCCACGGCGGCCCCATCGCGGCCATCATGGCCCACTTATTTCCCGGGGAAAACCGGAACCGCTACCAGTGGCAGCCCCGACCCGGCCACGGCTACGCCATCACCGGCAGCACATACCGCCCCATTCCCTGAGCATGAAGACCTGCTCCCACGGATGACGTTTGAAAGTCCGTCATCCTGGGAGTCAGGTTTTTTATATAATGCAAGATATTTCACCTCATTTTTTGTGAAAGTCGCCAAAAGATCAAAAAATCATCCCCCCTGGGGGCTTCAACGAAGCCAGGCATCATGCTATAATTCGGCCATCGGTTAACCGCCTAATAACCAATCCTTCAAAGGAAAATGCCGCGCTTTTCGGGGAAGAGGCGCGGTGTTTTCAACGAAACGAAGAAAGGAACCAAAAAATGAAAAAACTGATTGAGATTCTCCTGATTTTTTCTATGATGCTGGCGCTGTCCGCCTGCGGTACCACAGAAAACAATGCATCTACAGAAGCGCCTTCCGCTAAAGCTACCAAAGCATCCGAAACCACACCTGAAGCCACTCTTGAAACTACACCTGAAACTCGCACAATCAAGGACATGTTTGATCGGGAAGTGGAAATTCCCTGCACCGTGAGCTCCATTGTGTGCCTGGGGTCCGGCGCTCCCCGGATTGCCGCTTACCTGAATGTGACCGATCTGATGGTCGGTGCCGAGGACTGCGACAAGGGGGAGGTCTCCGTTCGTCGCGATTATAGCTGGAGCCACCACCAGCAGCTCAAGGACCTGCCGGCCGTTGGCGCCGGCGGAGGCAGTGGCCAGAATAACGGCTATGCCGAGCAGATCATCGCCCTGCGGCCCGATGTGATTCTGGCCGGCTTCTCCGCAGAAGCTGCGGATGAGCTTCAGGCCCAGACCGGTATCCCCGTAGTCTCCGTTCGCTATTTCAGCGTGAATTTTGTGGACGAGACCTTCTACCAGGCAACCCGTATTTTCGCTCAGGTTGTCGGTGCCGAGGACCGCTGCGAAGAGCTGCTGACCTTCATTGACAACTGCAAGGCTGACCTAAAGGCCCGGGTCGCTTCCTATGCGGACACGGAAAAGCCCCGGGTCTATACTGGCGCCGTTACCTTCTCCGGGCGTCACGGGTTTACCGGGACTTATGCCAACTTCGGCCCCTTCCAGGCAATCGACGCCATAAATGTTGCCGACGAGGTACCCGATGTGAATTACTTTGAGACGGATTTTGAGCAGGTCCTGGTGTGGGATCCAGATATGATCTTCCTGGATCCGGGCAATATGGATATGGTTAACGATGAGTATAACGCCAATCCCTCCTACTTTGAGTCCCTCCGCGCCATCCAGGAAGGCAATGTTTACACCATGCCCTCCTTCAACAACGCCGGTACCAACATCACCTACTGCCTGATGGACGGCTACTGGGCCGGTATGGTTCTTTATCCCGAAGCCTTCGCCGATGTGACCATGGAAGACATTGCGGATCGGGTTCTGACTTTTATGCTGGGCAAAAACTTCTATCAGGATATGATTGACGGTGGCCTGTATTACGGTACCATTACCATCGGAGCGTAATTCTCTATGGTGTCCCTGAAAGAACGAAAAACCATCTCCTATCGCAAATATATCTGGCTGAAATGGCTGACACTGTTTGTGATGCTGGGGCTGCTGTTCATTACGACGGTATTATCCCTGGCGGCAGGCTCTGCCGCGCTGTCTGTTCCTGAAATCGTGTCTGCTCTGTTTTTTCGCGGAACAGAGCAGGCCCAGACCATTATCTGGAATGTGCGGATGCCCAGAGTCGCTACAGGTATTGCGGTGGGCTTTGGCCTGGCAATGAGCGGCTGCATCATGCAGAATGTTCTGCGCAATCCGCTGGCCTCCGCCTCCACCCTGGGCGTATCCCAGGGAGCCAGCTTTGGGGCGGCGGTTGCAATCGTCTTCTTTGAAGCCGGTGTTCAGGTAGGCAATACCACTGCCAATTTTACGGTGACAAATCCATCAATGGTTTCTATTTTATCCTTTGTTTTCGGCATGGCTACCACACTGGTGATTCTGCTGATTTCCCGCGTGAGACGCTCCAATCCGGCAACCATGGTACTGGCAGGCGTTGCCCTCAGCAATATCTTTGCCGGTATGACAACCTTGATTCAATACTTTGTGGACGATGTGAAGCTGGCAAGTATGGTTTACTGGACTTTCGGCAGTCTGAGCCGGGCTGCCTGGGGAGAAATCGCTCTGATCGCCGTTGTAGATGTGCTGGCATTTTTATACTTCTGCTATAATCGTCTGAACTACAACGCCATGGAGGCCGGAACCCATACCGCCAAAAGCCTGGGCGTCCCGGTAGACCGGCTGGTGTTTTTCAGCATGACGCTGTGTGCCCTGGTCACGTCCATTTCCGTAGCCTTTGCGGGTACCATCGGCTTCATCGGACTGATCGGACCTCATATTATGCGCAAATTCGTGGGCAATGATTACCGCTTCCTGATTCCCTGCTCCGCTCTGTGCGGCAGCACTCTGCTCCTGCTGGCGGACATTGCCTCCAGAAGCATTCTTCCCCCGGTGGTACTGCCCATTGGCGCTCTGACCTCCTTCCTGGGCGCTCCCCTGTTCCTGTACCTGTGTCTGAAGGGAGTGCGAAAGAAATGATTGAGATTCAAAATCTTTCCTTTGCCTATGGCAGTACGGAAATTCTACGGGACGTGTCCTTTTCCGCAAATCCCGGGGACTGTGTGGGTATTCTGGGCAATAATGGCGCCGGTAAAAGTACGCTACTCACCTGCATCAACCGCATCCGGAAAATGCGCTCCGGCAGGGTGCTGATCGGTGGCAGGGACGTCAGCACCATGAGCCGCAAAACCCTGGCCAGAACTGTCGCCTATGTGGCGCAGAAAAGTGAGATGACCAATGCTACGGTTTTTGATTGCGTACTTCTGGGACGAACGCCCTATATCAAATGGGCCATCGGGCAAGAGGATATTGACCTGTGTCAGCGTACCATTGACCGGCTTGGCATCAGCCATCTGAAGCTACGAAACGTGGACCAGCTTTCCGGAGGGGAACTGCAGAAGGTTATGCTGGCCCGTGCCCTGGTACAGCAGCCCCGGGTACTGCTACTGGACGAGCCTACCAGCAATCTGGACCCCAGAAACCAGTATCAAATGATGGCACTGGTGCAGGAGATTGCCAAGGAACGCGGCATTGTGGTGCTGATTGTCATGCACGATCTGAATCTGGCGCTGCGTTATTGTGACCGATTCTTTTTTCTGAAGGACCGGGTGGGATACTGCTACGGCGGCGTGGAAACCGTAACTCCAGAGGCTATTTGGGATGTCTACGGGATTCATGCGGAAATCATTACGGTAAACGGCAAAAAAGTCGTCGCCATGGAATAAAGGAGAATGAAAACAATGCACAAAATCAAAACTTGGGAAGACTGCGCCGCTTTCCACGGCCATGAATGCGGTGGCTTGACCACTGGCTATAAGGCCGCGCTGTATGCCATGGAACTATTGGAGCTGACCTTTTCCGATGATGAGCAGGTCGTCTGCATTGCGGAAAACGATGCCTGCGGTGTGGACGCCATTCAGGTGATGCTGGGGTGCAGTGTGGGCAAAGGAAATCTGCTGTTTCATATGCGGGGCAAGCAGGCCTTCTCCTTTTACAACCGCAAAACCGGCAAGTCCGTCCGACTGGTACTGAAGCCAAAGCCCGAGGGAATCACACGGGAGCAGTCCTTCAACTACTATCAAAGCTGCGAACCCGAAGATATGTTTGATGTAAAGGAAACTGCGATCGCCCTCCCGGAAAGGGCGCGACTGTTTGATTCCTATGTCTGCCAGTGCTGCGGAGAACAGACAGGTGCCAATTGGATTCGCATTGCCGGTGGTAAGAAGCTCTGCCTGGACTGCTATGAAACCTACGACCGTTTCAACGTTTGAAAGAAGCCCGCAACGTTTCCTGCGTTGCGGGCTCGTTTTGATGCAGCCCCGTCTTTTTTACCTCTTATCCATTTTGTGAAACCCTTAAGCTCGTGACATTAGGTCATGACATATGCCCTACAGTTGGTGCTGTGCATAACAATCATTTCCGACATTTTTTCGAACGATTGAAATCCCTTTGAACAGATACCACGCAGAGCTTGTTTGGAAATCCGGGGCACCTCTGAATCACGGGAAACGCATGAATAACCTTCTATAAATTTGACACATCCATCTGTAAAATTCGCCTATCGTCCAGAGGCGGTTTTCCGTAGAATATTGCCATACTTGCCATACAAGGAAAGGAGAGCAAAATACTATGAAAAAAGTAAAACAAATTTATGGGGTGTTATTCTGATCTGCGTGGGTCTGCTGCTGGGGCTGAACGCCTTTGGCATCACCAGCATCGAGCTGTTTTTTGACGGCTGGTGGACCCTGTTTATCATTGTACCCTGCTTTATGGGGCTGTTCTCGGATCACGACAAAACCGGCAATCTGATTGGTCTGTGCGTCGGCGTTTTCCTGCTGCTGTGCTGCCGGAACATTCTGAGCTTTGATACGCTGTGGAAACTGGTATTCCCCGCCATCGTCATTCTGATTGGCGCGAAGCTGATCTTTGGCTCCTTCTTTGGCGGAAAAGAGTGGAAGTGATGAAGCGGCTGACGGAAAGCGGCGTCAAAACGCATAGCGGGGCTGCTGTGTTTTCCGGTGAAACCATGGACTTTTCCGGCGAGGTTTTCAAGAGCGCAGAGGTAAACGCCGTGTTCGGCGGCTACAAATGTGACCTGAGAAACGCTGTGCTGGAGAGCGACTGTGTGCTCCAGGCCACGGCAGTATTCGGCGGCATCGACATTTTTGTGCCCGATCACATCAATGTGAAGGTCAGCTCCAATTCGATCTTCGGCGGCGTTTCCAACAAGACATCCCACTGTCAAAACGAGAATGCCGTTACGCTCTACATAAAGGCCAACTGCCTGTTTGGAGGTGTGGAAATCAAATGACAGCTCTGCAAAAAGTGATCAAATACTGTGCCGTAGCCTTTGCGATTTTTATGGTGGTCAGCATCATCGGTGGAATCATCGGAGCGGTTTCCGTAATTTCCCTGGGATTTGGCGGCAGTCATGTGGGAGAAATGCAGACCTATGCAGTCAGCGACAGCCTGGAGAGTCTGGACATCGACCTCAGTGCCGCAAATCTGGAGATCAAAACAGGCAGCGGATTCTCGCTGGAGAGCAATCACAAATATCTGACCGTCAAAGAGCAGGACGGAGTCCTTACTGTTTCCGAGAGTCGGATGTTCTGGGGCTTTTCTTCCGGTGGGGGCAAGGTCATCCTGACCGTGCCGGAGGGCTTCGTGTTTGAGGATGCCTCCATCACCGCAGGTGCCGGTAAAGTAACGGCAGATGTGCTTTCCTCCAACACCCTTCGTCTGGAGCTGGGCGCCGGCACCACGGATATCAATTGCCTGAACGCCACCTCCGGCGCAAGCATCGACGGGGGCGCGGGGAAACTGACCATTGGCGGTGGTGAACTGCGTGATCTGTGCCTGAATATGGGCGTTGGCGCACTGGAGCTGACCGGTAAGCTCACCGGCGATTGCTCCCTGGATTACGGCGTTGGGGACACCCGGCTGGTGCTTCTGGGAAACAAAGAGGACTATCAGATCAAGTTGGACAAAGGTCTCGGCACCGCTTCCCTGGACGGAAAAGCCATGGAGGACGACAGCGTCTACGGCGGCGGCCGCAACCGAATCGACATAGATGGCGGAGTCGGTTCCCTAAAAATCCGTTTTTCAGATTGAATACAAATTCCATGGCAGCCTCGTGGATACGGGGCTGCCTTTTGCAGTCTGGACGAGAATATTCGTGAAATAGGGACTTGCCATGGAGAATAGAGATATTGTGTGAGGTGATGTGAATGCTTTACCCAACCGCAATCATTATACTCAGTACCATGTTCTATTCCCTGCACCTGAATTCCGGCAGCTTTCCCAAGCCTCTGACCGCTGCCGAAGAACAGCACTATCTGTCCCTGGCAGCATCAGGCGATCTGGACGCCAGAAACATTTTAATTGAGCGAAACCTGCGCCTGGTAGCGCACATTATGAAAAAATACTACGCGCAAACCTCCGACCAGGAGGACCTGATCTCCATCGGCACCATTGGCCTCATCAAAGCCATCTCAACCTTCGACGCAAGCAAGGGAATCCGTCTGGCCACCTATGCTGCCAGATGTGTTGAAAATGAGATCCTGATGTATTTCCGAAGTCAGAGGAAAAGTGCTTCCGATGTTTCTCTTTCTGACTACATTGAAACCGGAAAAGACGGCACCGCACTCTCTTTGATGGATGTGGTCAGTGAGGATGTGGATCTGTTTGAGCAAATCAGTACACGAGAGGATATTGCCGCCCTGCGTCGGTATATGGAGCAGGTACTGGACCAGCGGGAGAAAGAGGTGCTGACCCTCCGCTACGGTCTCAGCGGCGCTCCTCCCCTACCCCAGCGAGAGGTCGCTCTGCAATGCGGCATCAGCCGTTCCTATGTATCCCGCATTGAGAAAAAAGCCCTGGAGAAGCTGCGGCAGGCATTTCGCGGCGGGATGCCCGGGTGACAATTCCGACTTGTCAAGGCAACGGACGGATGGTATAATGGGTACATTCCACAAAGGGAAGTGCAGTCAAAAAACGGCACGGCGATTGTTATGACATAGGAAGCTATGCGCGGATATGAGTCAGGACGGTGAGAACGTGGGGTATAAAATCGCAATCTGCGACGATGTAAGCACAGACAGGCAATACCTTTCAGGCCTGATCCAACGGTGGGCGGAAGATGCAAGTCATGCTGTGCGGGTATCCGCTTTTTCCTCCGCGGAGAGCTTCTTATTTCACTATGCGGAGGAACGTGACTTTGACATTCTGCTTCTGGATATTGAAATGGGAGCTATGGACGGTGTGACCATGGCGAAGAAGCTGCGCAAAGAAAACGATACGGTGCAGATCGTGTTCATTACCGGGTACTCTGACTATATCGCCGAGGGCTACGAAGTGGCGGCACTGCACTACCTGATGAAGCCGGTAAAGGCGGAGAAGCTGTTCTCCGTTCTGGACCGGGCAGTTGAAAAGCTCCGCAAAAACGAGAAGGTCCTGAATCTGGAATCCGGCGGTGAGATGGTTCGTATGCCTGTCTATCAGATTTGCTATGCCGACGTTCAGGGAAACTATGTGACCATCCATGGAAAAGAAAGCTACACCATTCGAATGACCCTGGGGGAACTGGCCACAAGTCTGGACGAACGCTTCTACCGGGTGGGCCGCTCCGCCATTGTGAACCTGACATCAATCCGACGTGTGACGAAAACGGATATTTTTCTTAAGGACGGCCCCACCATCCCTCTGCCCAGAGGCGCCTATGAGGGTGTGAACAGGGCCATTATCAATATGGGGTAGCAGCATGGGATTCCTTTCAAAGAAAATCGATCAACAGATCGCCGCCTACCAGCAGGATTTGATTGAAACCCACTACCGGGAAGTGGAGAATATGTACCGGCAGATGCGGGGCTGGCGGCATGACTACCGGAACCACATCCAGACCATGAAGGCCTACGCTGCCTCCGGAAATCTGGAGGCCATCCGGCGTTATCTGGATCTGCTGGACCAGGACCTGACCACGGTGGACACGGTCATCAAGACCGGCAATCCCATGACGGACGCCATTCTCAACTCGAAAATCTCCCTTGCCAGGTCCAAGGGCATCCAGGTGGTGGCGGACGCCCATATCCCGGTGAAGCTGAAATCTTCGGAAATAGATTTGTGCTGCATCATCGGCAATCTTTTTGATAATGCAATTGAAGCCAGTGTGAAGCTGCCGGAGGATCAGCGTCTCATAAGGGTGTATATGGATATGAAGAATACACAGCTCTACATTTCCTTTACCAACTTAACCGCCAGTAAGAAGATGAAGAAGGACGGAAAGCTGTTCCGCAGCACCAAGGGCGAAGGCCACGGCTTTGGTCTTGTGCGGATAGATGCCATTGTAGAACGCCTGGAAGGATACATCAGCCGTAACAGTGAGGATGGCGCGTTTACAACGGAAATTCTGCTGCCTCAGGTGTAAAATTCACAATTCATCACCCGGAAGCAACGATTCGTCCCCGAAAAACTCCGGGGACGAATTTTTGTGTTAGGATATGCCCGAAATGAGGTGCGCTGCTATGAAATCAAGAGAAAAACCAAAATACGGAATATGTAAATGTGTCTGCTTCATGGTTAAGACCGCGTGGGACAATGTCAGAAGTGTCCTGTGGCTATGCGGTGTATTCGCTGCTCTGACCGTAGGCATCAATTTGGCACAGCTTTACATTGCCCCCATGGTGTTGCAAAAGGTGGAGACCCTGGCCCCCTTGGGTGAGCTGCTGGCTACCATTGGGTTCTTCTCTGCAACCTTACTGGTGCTGAACGCGCTGCTTGGCTATGCGGACGCGAATATCCAATATGGCCGGATTGATGTGCGAAGCGCCATCATTGGCATGATTAACCACAAAGCATTCACCACTTCCTACCCGAACACAAGGGATCCGGAGGTGCTGCGGCTCCATTCTGAGGCGCTGCGCAACTGTGGCAGCAACGATCAGGCCTCGGAGCATATTTGGCACACACTCACAGGTTTGCTGATCAATATCATAGGCTTTGCAATCTACCTGTTTTTGTTGGCGGATGTAAACCTGCTCTTGATTGGCATTGTGGTGGCAACGACCGTTGCGGGTTTCTTTGTCAGCCGTCATATCAATGAATGGGGATATCGACATAAGGACGAACTGGCCAAATACGATAAGGAGCTGTATTATCTGGTAAAGAAAACAGAATCCACGAAGCTTGCAAAGGACATTCGTGTTTTTGGCTTGGCTCCGTGGCTGAACGATATCTATACAAGCACCAGAAGAATGGCGGAAGCCTTTGTCGCTCGCCGGGAACGGGTTTATGCATGGACTTGTGTGGTGGATGTTGTGCTTCAGCTTGCACGAAACGGAATCGCGTATTTTTACTTAATCAACCGCGCGTTAGCGGACGGATTGGCAGCATCGGAATTTCTTCTTTACTTCACTGCCTTTACCGGATTTTCCAATTGGATCACCGGAATTCTATCGGAGTTCGCCACACTGCATAAAGAGAGCCTGGGGCTGTCTGTGATTCAGGAGTACATTCATCTGCCGGAGCAGTTTCGTTTTTCCGGTGGTGTTCCCATTCCCAAAGCGGACCGCTATGAACTGAAGCTGGAGCATGTATCCTTCCGCTATCCCGGAACGGAAAAGGACATTATCCGCAATCTGGATCTGACGCTGCGACCCGGGGAAAAGGTTGCGGTAGTCGGTTTGAACGGAGCGGGAAAAACTACCCTGGTCAAGCTGCTGTGCGGCTTCTATGACCCGGACAAAGGACGGGTCCTGCTGAATGGTATGGATATCCGGGAGTTTAACCGTCAGGAATACTATGACCTGTTCTCCGCTGTGTTTCAGGAAATGTCCGTGCTGGATCTGACCGTTGCGGAACATGTGGCACAGACGGTAGACGGCATTGACCTTACAAAAGTTGCAGACTGTCTGGACAAGGCGGGGCTGACCTCCAAGATAGAAAAGCTGCCATTGGGCCTGCAAACCCATGTTGGCAAGATCGCGTTCCTGGACGGTGTAGAGTTCTCCGGTGGTGAGCTGCAGCGGCTGATGCTTGCCAGAGCGTTGTACAAGGACGGCGCGATGCTTGTTCTGGATGAGCCGACCGCTGCCCTTGACCCTATTGCCGAAAACGACATCTATATGAAATACAATGAGATGACCGAAGGTAAAACATCCGTGTTTATTTCCCATCGTCTGGCATCCACCCGATTCTGTGACCGTATTTTATTCCTTCAGGATGGCCAGATCGCGGAGGAAGGAACCCATGAGCAGCTGCTGGCAAACGAGGGTGGCTATGCCAAGCTGTTCCATATCCAGGCAAGATACTATCAGGAAGGGGGCGCGTTCCATGGCGAAGAAATCGGATAAGGTAACTTTGAAAGAAACATGGCAAATTCATTGGCGCGCGTACAAGGACATCCAGCACTTCTGCCCCGGTGTTTTTGCGGTCACGGCATTACACAGTATCGCCAGCGCGATAGCCCCTTATGTGACGGTGTTCTTTTCTGCCAGAATCATCAATGAGCTGGCGGGTCTGCGCAGAGCGGAGGAACTGACAAGGCTTATTGTTACGGCTCTCGCCTGTATGGGCGTCATGACGCTGGTGACAGGGCTGCTCTTGCATTGGAAGAATGGTATCGCGCAAAAGTATACGTATCGTAAATACCATATGTTTGCGGACAAAATGCTCTCTTTGGACTTTGCGGATGTGGATAACGCACAGACCCATGATCTGCGTTCCCAGATCGCCCAGAACGAAAACTGGAGCGGCTGGGGCATCAATCAGCTTTACCACCGCTGGGGCGATTTTGTCGAAGGCTGTGCAGGCATTGTTGGTGCCATTGTACTGACTGTCAGCCTGTTTACGATGCAGGTTCCTGCCGGAAGCGCTCTTGCGTTTCTGAACCATCCAGGCTTTGTCGCCTTGCTGATTGCTTTGGTGGCTGCTGCTACGACTTTGGGGCCGATCTTTAAGAATAAATCCGAGGGTTGCTGGGCAGCTTGTGCGGAAGATGCCCGATTGGGAAACCGTGTTTTCGGAGCGTTCGGATTTATCTCCGATGATGCGCATCGTGCCGTGGATTTCAGAATCTACAAGCAGGAGGATATGGCCCAGCATTATTTGCGCGACTCGGATATTTTTGGCGTTGATGGAAAGATGGCAAAGCTGGCCAAAGGCCCTATGGGTGCATGGGAGGCGGCTGGCGCAAGTCTTGGCAGTGTGTTGACAGGCATCGTTTATGTGTTCGTGTGCTTAAAAGCCTGGGCGGGCGCCTTTGGTGTGGGCAGCGTGACGCAGTATGTGGGTGCAGTCACAGCATTGTCAAAGAGTGTGTCCACCCTGATAGAATGCGTTGGAACGCTGAAAAACAATGTCCCCTTTATGAGAACCACATATGCGTTTCTGGACATTCCCAATTCCATGTATCAGGGTAGTCTGACCACAGAGAAGCGGTCTGACCGGCAGTATGAGGTGGAGTTCCGGGATGTGTCCTTCAAGTATCCCGGCTCTGAAACCTGGGCACTGCGTCATGTCAACATGAAGTTCCAGGTCGGCAAACGGCTGGCCATCGTTGGCGAGAACGGCAGCGGCAAGACCACTTTCATCAAGCTGCTGTGCCGTCTGTATGACCCACAGGAGGGACAGATTCTGCTGAACGGAATTGACATTCGCAAGTACCGCTACGACGATTACATGAACATCTTCTCCGTGGTGTTCCAGGACTTTCAGCTGATCTCACAGCCACTTGGCGCAAATGTTGCAGGCAGTATGACCTATGACGAAGCCAGAGTCCGGAAGGCTCTGATGGATGCCGGCTTTGGTGACAGGCTGGCTTCTATGGAAAAAGGTCTGGGCACAATCCTTTACAAGGATTTGTCGGAAGACGGTGTGGATGTATCCGGCGGCGAGGCACAGAAGATTGCCATTGCAAGGGCCCTGTATAAAGACGCGCCCTTCATCATTCTGGACGAACCCACCGCTGCACTGGACCCCATTGCGGAAGCGGAGATTTACTCCAAATTCAATGACATTTCCGGTGATAAAACTGCTGTCTACATCAGCCACCGACTGTCGAGCTGCAAATTTTGCGACGAAATCGCCGTGTTCCATGAGGGAGCGGTCATCCAGCAGGGTACACACGCCTCTCTGGTGGCGGATGAAAACGGAAAATACTATGAACTGTGGCATGCTCAGGCACAGTATTACGCCGAAGAGCCCGCTCCCCTTCCCTTCTGAATCCATTTTTATAAAAAATCCCTGCCGCGGTTGGTTGCGGCAGGGATTTTTCGTAAAAAGATCACCAGGTGACGATGTAGAAGTTGTATACGCTGCCATCCTCCAGAATGGTCTGGGCAACGCCGGTTTCCACCATTTCGCCGTTCTTGTCAAAGCACCAGGCCTTGTTCTCGCTGGCGGAGGCGACCTCGCCATCCATGGCGTCGATGTACAGGCCGTAGGTGTCCTCATGGCCTTCCATCAGGTTCTGCTCCAGCAGGGCCTCGGACAGGTAGGTGGCGGAGGTGTGGATGGTCAGCTCCTTCACCTGCTCATCGGAGTGGGTGATCTTGACGGTGATGGTGATCTCGCCCTCGCCCTTGGCATTCAGCTTCTCCTGCTGGGGCTGATAGTAGCCGAAGTACCAGGCGCACAGGAGGGCGGCAATCAGCAGAATCGCACCCAGAACGACAAAGAGCGTCTTCTTGTTTTTGGACATACAAAACTTCCTTTCCATTGATTCTCCGGGAAAATGCATCCGAATTGCGGGGGTAATTGTATCACAGCAGTTCCGGGCTGTCAAGGAGCTGCCTGTTTTTTGTAGAAAGGCTTGTACTCTATGCTGTGTTGTGGTAGAATCTCTTTAGAACGCTTCGCCTCTATGCGGCCCTTGTCAAAAAGAGTTTAAATGCCATCGGACAATCCGCAACTCTTTTGGTATAATGTGCCACAGGGGTATTAACATATCAATCTCATCAATAAAGCTGCGGTTTCAGCCCCGGCTTTAGATATATACACTTTTCTTACAGGAGGAGATAAAAAATGAGAGTATTATGTGTCGGTGAGATGGTCATCGATTTTCTTCCCGGAAGTGAGCCTGCCAGTTACATCCGTAAGGCGGGCGGCGCGCCTGCCAACATGGCCATAGCAGTAGCCCGTCAGGGCTGCGACGTTTCCTTCTGCGGTATGATGGGAGACGATGACTTCGGCCGTTTTCTGCTGCGGACTTTGGAGGAAAACAACGTGACCCCCTGCGTCCGGGAGCTGACCAAAGAGGCTACCACCACCATGGCCTTTGTGACTCTGGATGAAACCGGCGACCGCAGCTTTACCTTTGCCCGGAAGCCCGGCGCGGATATGTTCCTGAAGAAGGAGCATCTGACGGACGAGATTCTGGACAGCGCGGACCTGATCCACGCCGGTTCCTGCTCCCTGTCCAAGGGTACTGCCGCCGAGGCTACGGTATATGCCCTGGCCGAGGGCCATCGCCGGGGCAAGCTGGTGTCCTTTGACGTAAATTACCGGAACGTCATGTGGGATGACAACATTGCCGCCGCCACCAAAGCAGTGGAGGCTGTTCTGCCCTATGTGGACTTCCTGAAGATTTCCGACGAGGAAGCCGGTATGCTGGGCGGCGAGGAGAACATTCCCGCCGTGATGGAGAAGAACAACATCGCTCTTGTGATTGAGACCCTGGGCAGCCGCGGTGCCCACTGCTACTGGAACGGCACCGTCATCGAACTGCCCGGCCTGAAGGCCAACTGTGTGGACACCTGCGGCGCGGGCGACTCCTTCTGGGGTGGCTTCTGCGCGGACCTGCTGCTAAGCGGCGTCAAGTCCACCGCCGACCTGTACCGGGAGCGGATCCTCCATGCCATGAAGCGGGGCAACATTGCCGGCTGGCTCTGCGTCCAGCAGAAAGGCGCCATTGAATCCCTGCCCACGGCAGCTCAGGTTGCCCGGTATTGGAAGGAGCTGTATAACGAATGAGCAATCCTGTCTGGACGGAACCCTGCGTCATCTCCCCTTCCCTGATCTCCTGCTGCGATATGTGCAATCTGGAGGCCTCCATCCGTCAGCTTGAGCAGGCGGGCATTCGGATGCTCCATGTGGATATTCTGGACGGCCACTTCAGCCCCAGTATGCCCCTGGGTCTCGACGCTGTCCGGGCCTTGCGGGCCATTACGGACATGGAATTCGATGTGCATCTGATGGCTACGGAGCATGACTATTTTATCAGTGAGCTTCTGGACATCGGTGTGCAGCAGATTGTCTTCCACGGCGAGTGCGAGCCCCACATCGACAACCGGCTGAACATGATCCACGCCGCCGGTGTCCGGGCCGGTGTGGCTCTGAAGCCCGCCACCAGTCTCCACGCTCTGGACTATGTTCTGGATAAGTGCGACACCGTTCTTCTGATGCTCATTAACCCCGGCTACGCCAGCAGCAAGTCCGAAGGCCAGGTGCCCTATGCCACCCGGAAGATTCAGGAGCTGCGGCAGATGATTCGGCAGCGGGATCTTCCCACCCTCATTGAAATCGACGGACGGGTCTCCAGGGAGAACATGGCCCAGTACGCCCCCAACGGAGACGTGGACATCTTTGTGGCAGGCAGCACCTGCATCCGCAAGAACGACCTCCTGAACGCCACATTGCAATTGCAGGACTATCGAAAAACCCTTTTGAAAGGAATCTGACATGATGGAAAACGTAACATTTGAAAGCACCCGGGAGCTGGTTCTGCAAGAGCTGAACACTTCCTTAAACAGCATCGACACCCAACAGGTGGAGAAGCTGATCGACGCCGTTCTGGCCGCCGACCAGGTGTTCTTTGTAGGCGTGGGCCGTGTGCTGCTGTCGCTGCAGTCCATTGCCAAGCGGTGGGCCCATCTGGGCATCAAGACCCACTTTGTGGGTGAGATCACGGAGCCTGCTATCACCTCCAAGGACCTGCTCATTGTTGGCAGCGGCAGCGGCACCACCCTCTTCCCTGCCGGTATCGCCCAGAAGGCCCACAAGATCGGCGCCAAGGTGGTCCACATCGGTTCCAATCCCAACAGCGACCTGAAGGATATTGTGGAATTCATGGTCCGCATTCCCGTACGCACCAAGTACTATCTGGAGGACGAGATCGACTCCCTGCAGCCCATGACCAGCCTCTTTGAGCAGACCCTGCTGCTGCTGGGCGACATCGTAGCCAAGATGATTATCGACCGCCGTGACCTGGATATGAAGAGTCTGTGGCAGTATCACGCCAATCTGGAGTAAGCAATGGACAAAAAAGAAATGCTGAAATACACCGGCACCCTCCAGCAGCTTGCCTATACCCGGGCCTGCACCGTTCAGGAGGGCCGGGCCAACGGCCTGCGGGCTGTAGAAGTCAAAAACGACGATCTGCGTTTTCTGGTGCTGGCGGACAAGTGTCTGGACGTGGGCGCCCTGGAATACAAGGGCACGACCCTGTCCTTCACCGCCAAGCCCGGTCTGAACGGCCGCAACCAGTTTGACACCCACGGCCAGGAGGCTCTGCGCAGCATTATGGGCGGTCTGTTCTTCACCTGCGGCCTGCAGAACATCTGTGGTCCCTGTGAGACGGACGGCGTGGAGTATCCCATGCACGGCCGCATCCGCACCACCCCTGCCGAGCATCTGTGTGCCGATTCCTACTGGGATGGGGACGACTATGTGCTGGAGGTCCGGGGCGAAATGCGGGAATCGGAGCTGTTCGGCACCAATCTGGTGCTGCGGCGGACCATCCGCTCCGTCTACGGCTCCGGCCGGTTGGAAATCATCGATCAGGTGGAAAACCAGTCCCCGGAGGAAGCCCAATTGATGCTCATGTACCACTGCAACTTCGGCTACCCCTTCCTGCGGCCCGGCACCCGGCTGGTACTGCCCTCCAAGGGCGTCAAGGGACGGGAAGAATGGTCTCAGCAGCACCTGGAGCAGTGGGAAACCGCCACGGAGCCCAAAGACGGCGAAACCGAGTATGTGTTCCTCCATGAGCTGGTCTCAGACCCCCAGGGCAACTCCTTTGCCGCTCTGGTGAATGACCAACTGGGCTTCGGCGTCCGCCTGGACTTTGACCGGAAGGTGCAGCCCCACTTTATGGAGTGGATGTCCATGAAATCCGGAGACTATGTGATCGGACTGGAGCCCTCCAACTCCAGCGTCTATGGCAGAAAATACCATGAGGCCCGGGGCGATCTGCACACCATCGCCCCCTTCGGAACCGAAGTCTACCGTCTGTCCTTCACCATCCTGAAGGATGCCCGGGACATTGCAGCCACGAAAGCCGAGCGCAACCGTCTGTTGGAAAAATAACCTGATTTTGGCCGGGACCCGCAATGGCAGGTCCCGGCCAAAAGACAGTAAGACAGGGGACAGTTCTCTGTCTTTGCGCTCGAAACAATGTTTTTGGGTCATTTTTTAAAGACACGGAACCGTCCCCTGTCTTCATTGCCGAATCAGATCCCGCACGACTTCGCCTGCCAGAATCAATCCCGCCACTGCCGGGACGAAGGCGTTGCTGCCGGGAACCTGACGCTTGGGCCTCCCCGGACGATCCGTATCGGGCTGGGCCAAATCCCGCTCCACGCAGGCTTTCATCAGCTCCGGGTCCGGCGGAGTGGGCTCTTCCGTGGAAAAGACCACCTTCAGACCCTTGATTCCCCTTTTTTTCAGTTCCTTGCGCATGACCCGGGCCAGGGGGCAGCCGGAGGTTTTATAAATATCCGTCACCCGGAAGGCAGTGGGGTCCAGCTTGTTGCCAGCTCCCATGGCACTGATGACCATGACCCCCGCCGCCTGGGCCTGCTGCACCAGGGCCAGCTTTCCCGTGACGGTGTCGATGGCGTCCACCACATAGTCATATTGGGTAAAGTCAAACAGCTCCGCGGTCTGGGGAGTATAGAAGGTTTTCCAGGTTTTTACCACCGCATGGGGGTTGATGTCCCGCACCCGCTCCGCCGCCACATCCACCTTATGGCGTCCAACGGTGGAATGGGTGGCCAAAATCTGCCGGTTGATGTTGGACAGGCTCACCCGGTCGTCGTCGATCAAATCCAGGGCGCCCACCCCGGACCGGGCCAGGGCCTCCACGACGTAGCCTCCCACGCCTCCAACACCAAATACCGCAACCCGGGCACGGGCCAGGGTCTCCATGGCATCAGCTCCCAACTGAAGCTCCGTTCTTACAAATTCCTCCATCACTTCAACCTCACCGTAAGATTTGCTTTATTATACCACAAGAAAAAAGATTCCGCAACGTGGCGGAATCTTTTTTCTTTATTCCATTGTATGTGCTAAAATGATGTGACCCTCATAAAAAAAAGAAACAGGAACCCCCAA
>JBJDYK010000158.1:0-5662 GCA_051867275.1 Faecousia sp. | reverse complement strand
GCCGGGAGGGTCATGACCCTCCCCTACGGGTGCGGCGCGGTAAACAGAAATTTATGAACCGCCCGTAGTACCATGGAACATCTAAATCTTTACGAATCACGGTAGGGGTGGACCTGTGTGTGGACAGATGCGGTCTCGTCCCCCGGCTGTAGGGACCGGGTGCCATAGGGATTCGCCGGGGGTGCGTTCTGTTTGGATGGTGCCCGGCGGTTACTGCCCCGTCCCGCAAGGCCCCTTAGCCAATTTTGGGAGGTTACGACATAGTACGGTTTTTTCGTCACTTCCGTCTGGCGGCGGCGCGCTGGCACAGCTTCACCAGCTCCACCACGGGGATTACCAGGGCGGCCAGGGCGATGGCGATGAGGTACTCCGTCAGGCCCACGGGGGTAAACCCAAAGGCGGTGGCCAGGAAGGGAACCTCCAGTACCAGGGTGGTCAGCGCCAGGCTTCCCAGCATGGCGGCCCACAGGATTTTGTTGTGGCTGTGGAGACTGAAAACGCTGCCCCGCTGGGAGCGCATATTGAAGGAGTGGAAAATCTCACACATACTCATGGTCAGAAAGGCCATGGTCATACCCTCGGGGGACACGCCGGTGGGCATCTCAAAGTGACCCACCTCGAAGCAGTGGCCGATGACATAGGAAACCATGGTGATGACGGTAATCAGTAGGCCCTGATAGCCCACGTCGAAGGCCAGACCTCCGGCGAAGATACCGTCCTTGGAATCCCGGGGCGGACGGCGCATGGTGTCCGGCTCCCCCTTCTCCATGCCCAGCGCCAGGGCGGGGAAGCAGTCGGTAATCAGGTTGATGAACAGCAGGTGCACCGGGTTCAGCAGCACGAAGCCCAGCAGGGTGGAGAAGAAGACCCCCAGCACCTCGCTCATGTTGGAGGCCAGCAGGAAGCCGATGGCCTTGCGGATGTTGTCGTAGATCCGGCGGCCCTCGCCTACGGCACTGACGATGGTGGCGAAATTGTCGTCGGCCAGCACCATGTCGGCCACGTTCTTGGTCACGTCGGTGCCGGTGATGCCCATGCCCACGCCGATGTCGGCGGATTTGATGGAGGGGGCGTCGTTGACCCCGTCGCCGGTCATGGCGGTGACGGCGCCATTGGCCTTCCAGGCGTTGACGATGCGGACCTTATGCTCCGGCTGAACCCGGGCATAGACGGAATACTTCTTTACGGCCTCCCCCAGTTCTTCGTCCGGGATGGCGTCCAGCTCCGCGCCGGTGATGGCCTGGGAGCTGTCCGTGATGATGCCCAGCTCCTTGGCGATGGCCACGGCGGTGTCCTTGTGGTCGCCGGTAATCATGACGGGCCGGATGCCCGCCTCCCGGCACTGGGCAATGGCTGCCTTGACCTCCGGGCGAACCGGGTCAATCATACCGGCAAGACCCAGAAAAATCAAATCCCGTTCCAAATATTCGGGGGTGTTGTCCTCCGGCCTCCGGTCCCAGTCCCGCCTTGCGGCGGCCAGAACCCGGAGCGCCCGGTCCGCCATGGACTTGTTGGCGGCCAGAATTTCCTGCCGCTTGGCCTCCGTCATGGGCAGAACCCTGCCGTCTTCCGCATAGAAGGCGCAGCGCTTGAGAATCTCGTCCGGTGCGCCCTTGGTGTACTGCACGAAGCCTTCCCCCAGGCGGTGGACGGTGGACATCATCTTCCGGGAGGAATCGAAGGGGGCCTCATCCACCCGGGGGGTTTCTGCTTCCAACTCCGACTTCAAAAGTCCCTCTTTGGCGGCGAAGTTCACCAGAGCCGCCTCCGTAGGCTCCCCCTCCGCCTGACCCTGGGGGTTCAGATTGGCGTCGGAGCAAAGAGCCATGGCGGTGGCCAGGGCTTTCGTCTGGCCCAGATGCTCCACCACGGTCATTTTGTTCTGGGTCAGGGTGCCGGTTTTGTCGGAGCAGATAACCTGGGTGCAGCCCAAAGTTTCCACAGCGGTGAGCCGCCGGATCACCGCGTTGCGCCTGGACATATTGGTGACGCCGATGGACAGCACCACCGTCACCACCGTGGCCAGGCCCTCGGGAATGGCGGCCACCGCCAGAGACACGGCCACCATGAAGGTGGAAAGCACGCTGTCCAGAGTGAAGGAGCCGGCCATCACCAGATTGAACACGAAGATGAACACGCAGATGCCCAGCACCAGCTTGGAAAGGGTCTTGCCCAGCTCATCCAGACGGCGTTGCAGGGGCGTCTGCTCCTCCTGGGTTTGGGCCAGGACACCGGCGATTTTGCCCATTTCCGTATCCATGCCGGTATTGGTGATGAGGGCCTTGCCCCGGCCGTAGACCACGGTGGAGCCCATATAGCACAGATTCTTCCGGTCCCCCAGAGGCACCTCCTGCTGACCGGGGGCCAGGCCCAGAGCCTCCACCACCTTATTGACGGGAACGCTTTCGCCGGTGAGGGCGGCCTCCTCGATTTTCAGACTGGCGCTTTCCAGCAGGCGTCCGTCGGCGGGGACGCTGTCGCCGGCCTCCAGAATCACCACGTCGCCGGGAACCAACTCATCACTGTGAAGGGTCGTCTGTTTTCCGTCCCGCAGCACCTTACAGGTGGCGGCGGTCATGGTTTGGAGCGCTTCAATGGCGGCCTCGGCCTTGCTCTCCTGCACCACCCCCAGCACCGCGTTCAGCATCACCACGATCAGAATGATGAAGACCTCCGCCAGGCTCTCCTGGGCCATGAGGCTGGTGACGGCGGACACACCGGCTGCAATCAGCAGGATAATCAGCATGGGGTCCTTCAGTTGGGTCAGGAACCGCTGCAAAAGGGTGGGCTTTTCCCCGTCCTTCAGCTTGTTGGGGCCGAATTTTTCAAGACGCTGCCGGGCCTCCTGGGAGGTAAGACCTTCCGGGCGGGCATCCAGGGCGTCCAGCACTTCGTGGGTGGATTGGGTGTAGGTTTTTTTCATGGATCATGCTCCTTCCGTGGATTGGGTGTGGCAGGCCGGGCCTTTTATAATAAAAAATGCTTGTCGGACCACGTCAGCAAATGCACCCACTGTAGGGGAGGGTCATGACCCTCCCGGCGGCGGGCACCGGAATTTACTAACAAATTGGGGCAAATCCGTAGGGAGTTTGGCTCGTATTCGCCGAAATGCGGCACAAATTGTTTTTGCATACTGCCGGGAGGGTCATGACCCTCCCCTACAGTGGGCGTTGCGAAGAATGATCATTTTGCTGTCCTTCGAAAGCCTGGCTGCGTTATGTCCATAAGCATTTAATAAAAAAGGCCCATGCACTGCCCAAAAAGCGGTGCATGAGTCTCATTCTTTCAAAGCCGCCCGGATTCCAAAGGAACCGTTCTGACGGGCAGGCCTCGCACCGGCAGCGACCGGGGCGGAATTACTCCCTCATATGGGCCTATTTTATGCGGGGAGCATGAAAAAGTCAAGGGAAACGCCGGGGATTTCCTGGGACACTTTTCCCATTTTGCCCCAAGCCGCGCCGCAGCCCCGGCCGCCTCAGGGCATGGGGTCCGGCAGCAGGAGCTGACGCTGGCGGTTCAGCAGGGCACAGACGGACTTAGCGTCTACGGTGTAATAGACCCGGTTGCCGTCTACGGTGCATTTCACCAGATGGGCGGCCAGCAGCTTGGTCATGTGGTGGTGGATGGTATTCCGGGACAGGCCGAATTTTGCCGCCAGCTCCTGGCCGTAGGCGTTGTGGTCCCGGAGGTAGCACAGAATCTCAAACCGGGTCTGATCCGCCAGCAGGCGAATGGCGTTGTACACATTATACTCCGGGCCCCGGGCGGAGTCCAGTGCCTCCTGGAGGCTCTGACGCAGAACGCCGCAGTATACCTGCACCGGTCCGCCGCCCTCCGGGGTCACGGCCAGGTTGGTGTCCAGACCGAAGAGGAAGGGGTAAATCCGGTAGTCCTCCCGGCACCGGCTGGACAGGGCGGAGGTCTGAGCCAGAAATTGCTCCGGCCCCTCCCGAAGCAGCTTCCGGGTAAAGGGAGCGCAGCAGGCTGTCATGGTCTCCCCGTTGTCCCTCAGGAAATCCAGCACCGGCCCCAGCAGGGCGGCGGCAGGGGTCAGCACCGATTCCGGCCGGTGATACAGGTCCAGAATGGCCACCTTGCTTTCGGCGGGAATGGACAGGGCCAGAACACGGGCGGAGAAGTCGTCGCCGGTCAGCTCCCACCGGGCATCGGCCTCATCGCTGATTTCCAGGGTCTGGGCCAGATCCCCGGCCAGACGCTCCGGCGTCCGCTGCCGGGCAGCCTCCAGGGTATGGGTCAGATCCCCGTCAAATTTGGAAACCAGGGGGAACAGCAGCAGAAAGGCCGGGCTGTAGCTGCCGATGGTATTGTAGGAGAAACCGGGCAGATCCCGGAACAGGGATGTCAGCGTCTCCCCGGACAGCTCCACCTCCCGGTCCAACCGGTCCATCAGGTTGCCGATGGGGGCCAGCAGGCGGCGGGTCTGCTCCGGCTCCGCCACGCCCTCCCGCTCCAGCCGGTCCGTCAGCCACTGGACGGTAAAGCCGTTGGCCCTGCGCCCCAGATAGGCCAGCGCCTCCAGCAGTAAATTCAGAATGGGGGTATATTCCATAGACTCACCTCGTTTGCGTTGTTTTCAGTATGGCATATTTTCCCCCCGGTGTCAAGAGCTTCCCCACAATCCACCGCCCCGCTTCCTGTGCCGTGTGGCTGGTAAGGCGGGTTAGCCGCGCTCTGCTTGCCTGCGGGAGCGGTTCATCGACAACATCATCCCGGAGGCATATAAAAAATCCGCACTTGCCGCAATCACAAGTGAGGATTTTCTATCAAAGATGATTCTTCTGCGCGCGGTGCCGGGCCGTTTCGTACACCTCGTCATCGGCTCTCGCGCCGATCACAACTACCAGCATTTCCGTTTCTGTACGGATGAGCTTGTAAACGACACGAATGCCATCACGCTTAAGCTTGATTTTCAGGAATCCGGCCAGGTCGTTGCCCTGCTTATTTCCCAGGGGTTTTCCGTAACCACCCTCGCTTGCGGGCAGTGGGTTCTGGAGAACCTTGCCGATTGCTTTCACAACCAGCAGCCGCTGATTTCCGGCCAGATTTTTCAGATCCTTGGCTGCCTCGGGCAGATACACCAGCTTCCAACTCATTCAATGTCTACCTCACCGATTTCATCCAGGTCGGCCTGGGTAATACCCATTTCCGCGTAAAGCCGGTCAGCAGGAACAAAAGAAGCAGGATTGGCTTTTTCCATACGAGCGGTTGCCATGGTGAGCAGTCTGGCATCGTTCACCTCATCCATGAGACGAATGTACTCGTCGGGAGACAGCAAGACACATTCGGCAGCGTTGTTTTTCATAACGACCTTCGCGCCGCACTGCTTTACTTCTTCAAAAATCTTACCCGCCAGACCGCGGTTAAACAGAGAAATGGAAATGGTGTTTCTGATTGCACCTGCAATGTTAGCCATGTTGTTCACCTCCGTGACTACAGTATAGCAGAATGCGAGCGGGTTGTCAATCATTTTGCTGATAAATTTACTGATAAATATACCAACGCTCATTCTTAGTATATGCAGAATCCTCGAGAAAAGTCAAACGATACATATCTGCGGGTTCCGGATATATCCGGCCCCTACAGAGGGTGTGCGGTAAATTTCTGTTTACCGCGCCGCACCCGTAGGGGAGGGTCATGACCC
>JBJDYK010000157.1:0-5678 GCA_051867275.1 Faecousia sp. | reverse complement strand
CCCCGCCCTACGGCGATATTCGGTAAATTTCGGTTTACCGGTACAAAATGCGCCCCCCTGTCATCCGAGCGAAGCGAAGGATGACAGGGGGCGCGGTGTGTTTTTATCGTTCCGTTCCCAGGAAGAACAGGGCCAGGGTGCCGGGGCCGGAGTGGGAGCCGATGACGGGACCCACATGGCTGATAACCACATCCTTGGGGTGGTAGGTCTCCCGCAGAATCCGTTCCAGATACTGCGCGTCCTCCGGGCAGTCGCCGTGGCTGATGAAGAACACCTGGTTTTCCGGGTCGATGGCGGTCTGCGCCACCTTGGCGGCAATGGCGTCGATGGAGGCCTTTCTTCCCCGGGCGGTGGAGACCTTAATCAGGTGGCCCTCGTCGTCCACATGCATGACGGGCTTGATTTTCAGCAGGGTGCCTGCCACGGCGGTGGCTGCGGAGACCCGGCCGCCCCGCTTCAGGAACATGAGGTCGTCCACCGTGAACCAGTGGCACAGATGAAGCCGGTGGTCATGGACCCAGTTCCCCACCTGGGCCAGGGTCTCTCCGGCCCGCTGATGCTGGACCGCGTGATAAACCAGCAGGCCCTGTCCCATGGAGGCGCACAGGGTATCGATGACCCGAATCTTCCGCCGGGGATATTTTTCCTCCAGCTCCCGGGCGGCCAGGACGGCGGAGGAGTAGGTGGCGCTGAGGCCGGAGGAGAAGGCCAGCACCAGCAGGTCCTTGCCGGAAGCCAGAATGGGCTCCATGGCCATAGCCCACGTCTCCGGATTGGCGGCGGCGGTTTTGGTCATGACGCCGGTGCGCAGGGTGTCATAGAATGCTTTCATGTCCAGACTGCTGTTGGGGTCCCCCTCCAGCAGGTTTTCAATCTCCCGGTCCTGCATGGTGACGCAGAGGGGAACCGACTGCACGCCCAGCTCCTGAGCCAGGGCATAGGGCAGGTCGCAGGAGGAATCGGTGAGAATCTGATAGGTTGTATCCATGGGTTTGCCTCCGTTTCTGGTGATGGTATGACGGTGGATTTAAGTTTTCGGCATCGCATGTAGGGACCGGATACATCCGGCCCGGCAGAATGCACCGATACGGGCTGCGCACCCATGCGAATCCGTAACATTCTGCGGTTTTTCGGTTCTGCTCTGTCTCGAAAGGTTCCGGGCAGGTTTTTATCCGGCCCCTACAGGATTCGGGGCATAATTGTACTGGACTTTTCACAGTCCCGGGAGTATAATGATTCCATATATGGCTGCCAATGCCATTATTATAGCGAACCGGCCGGGAAAAGTAAAGGTAAAAGGCTCGATTCCGGTCTACATTGGCTAAGGGCCGGGTAGAGGCCCCTTTTTTATAACTCTACCCATGGTAGATTCTTCCAAAATTCGTATTTTAAAGGAGGCAGCCGGTATGACCCGGTTTTTGCTGCGTATTTTTGTTCCCAATTATCGTGACTGTCAGGACCCAAAGGTCCGGACCGCCTGCGGGCGGCTGTCGGGCATCGTGGGCATTGTGTGCAACGTGCTGCTGTTTCTGGGCAAGCTCCTGGTGGGTACCCTGGCAGGCTCCGTGGCCATCACCGCCGACGCTCTCAACAACCTGTCCGACGCCTCGGCCTCCCTGGTGACCTTGCTGGGCTTCCATCTGGCCGGGAAGCCTGCCGATGAGGACCACCCCTACGGTCACGCCCGGGTGGAGTACATTGCCGGTCTCGGCGTATCGGCCATGATTCTGCTTATCGGCGCGGAGCTGGCCAAAAGCTCCGTGGAGAAGATTCTGCACCCGGAGGACGTGGCCTTCTCCTGGCTCACGGCTGCCGTGCTGCTGGCCTCCATCGGGGTGAAGCTGTGGATGACCTTCTTTAACCGGAAAATGGGGAAGCTGATTCAGTCCCCCACCCTGGAGGCCACCGCCGCCGACAGCCGCAACGACTGCGTTTCCACCGGCGCGGTGCTGCTGGCCTCCCTGGTGCAGGCATCCTTCGGCTGGCACATTGACGGCGTCATGGGTCTGCTGGTGGCCCTGTTCATCGTCTGGTCCGGCATCGGCATCGCCGGGGACACCATCAGCCCCCTGCTGGGTCACGGAGCGGACCCGGAGCTGCAGGAGACCCTGGCAAGAGAAATCCGCAGCCATGAGAAGGTGCTGGGCTTCCATGACCTGATGGTCCACGACTACGGCCCCGGCCAGCGGTTTGCCACCCTCCATCTGGAGATGGACGCCCGGGAGGACCCTCTGGCCTGCCACGACCTCATCGACAACATCGAGCGGATCTGCCTGGAAAAGTACAACGTCCATATGTGCATCCACTACGACCCCATCGTGGTGGGGGACCCGGAGCTGGACCATATGCGCCAGCTTGTCAGCGCCTGCGTCCGGTCCATCGATTCCCGCCTGTCCATCCACGACTTCCGGATGGTCCAGGGCCCCAGCCATACCAACCTGATTTTTGACGTGGCCATTCCCTTTGACATGAAGGACCGGCAAAAGGACCTGAAAAATCAAATCGACCAGGCTGTGAAGGCGGAATCCCCCCGGTACTACACCGTCATTACCTTCGACAGGGCAGCCTGCCACACCACCGACTGAAAAAGGAGAGGGAACCATGATTGACTTTGAAAACGGAAAATTCGCCAAGCTGCGCCGGGTGGATGACGACGACCTGGGCAGCGCCGTCAAGAGCCTGCTGCTGCCGGATGAGACCGTCATCGGCGTGTACAAAACCGTGCGGGACCGGGTGGTCTTCACGGATCGCCGGGTTATGGCCCTGAACATTCAGGGAACATTGGGCAAGAAGCAGTCCGTCACCGTCCTGCCCTACCGGACCATCGTGGCCTTTTCCATCGAGACCTCCGGCGTGGTGGACACGGACTCCGAGCTGGAAATCTTCTTCAGCTCCGTGGGCCGGGTCACCTTTGAGTTTCTGGGCTCCCGGCACATCGCCGAAATCGGCCGAACCCTCAGTGAATATGTACTGTAAAAGTACCTGTGCATTCGTGCAAAAATTTTCCCAAAACGCTTATGGACATAACGCAGCCGGGCCCTTGAACGGCAACAAAGTGATCGTTCTTCGCAACGCCCACTGTAGGGGAGGGTCATGACCCTCCCGGCAGTACGCAAAAACAGTTTGTGCCGCATTTCGGCGAATTCGAGTCCAACTCCCTGGGGATTCGCCCCAATATGTTTATAAATATCGGTGCCTGCCGCCGGGAGGGTCATGACCCTCCCCTACAGTGGGCGCATTTGCTGACTGGGCCAGATAAGCATTTTTCCCAATAGGATCGCCCTGCGCCGCACCAAATACAGGACGGGTGCCGATGAAAACGCTCCTGATTTCCATGTTTTCGGACTGCAACTGAACAGTTATTTAAAAAAGGAGAAGTAATATGAAGCTGCTGATTGTTGTGGATATGCAAAACGATTTTATTGACGGCGCCCTGGGCACCGCCGAGGCTCAGGCCATTGTGCCCAAGGTCCGGGAGAAAATCGAAGCCTGGCGGGCCTCCGGCAACATGGTGATCTTCACCCGGGACACCCACGGGGAGGACTATCTCAGCACCCAGGAGGGCCGGAATCTGCCGGTGCCCCACTGCCTGAAGGGAACCCATGGCTGGCAGATCGCCGACGCCCTGCCGGTGGAGGACAGCCCCGTGGTGGACAAGCCCACCTTCGGCTCCACCCGGCTGGCCCATATGGTGGCCCGGATGGAGGGTTTGGAGGAGGCAGAGCTGGTGGGCCTGTGTACCGACATCTGCGTCATCTCCAACGCCATGCTGCTGAAGGCCGCCCTGCCGGAGCTGCCCGTATCCGTGGACAGCGCCTGCTGCGCCGGCGTCACCCCCCAGAGCCATGAGAACGCCCTTTCCGCCATGAAAATGTGTCAGATTTCCGTGAAATAAAGGGCAAAATGCTTGTTCCTTGCAACATCCACTGTAGGGGAGGGTCATGACCCTCCCGGCGGCAGGCACCGATATTTATAAACATATTGGGGCGAATACGCAGGGAGTTTGATCCCAATTCGCCGAAATGCAGCACAAAATGTTTTTGCGTACTGCCGGGAGGGTCATGACCCTCCCCTACAGTGGGTGCAGCCGATCATTCACCGATTTTCTGAGTCTCGGATAAGCATTGTGGGCATTTTTCCTGTTTTGTCCCTTGAACCTTCCGGCAGGCTCCTGTATAATGGGTGGGCTTTCGGAAATATGTGCAATCGGAGGAAAAAATATGAAGTCTATGCCCCTGGCGCTGGGTCTGTTCGCCCTGACCTATGTGCTGATGCTCATGCTGCCCAAGTACCGCAAATTTGTGGCCCTTGGCTCCGCCGCCGTGTTTGTGGTCACGGGTATGCTGCCCCTTGAAAACGTGCTGGGCGTCATCAGTTGGAACGTAATTATGATGATCGCCGGCACCATGGGCATCGTGTCCCTGTTCATCGACTCCAAAATGCCCGCCCGGATGGCGGATGTGCTGCTGGACCATGTGCCCAATGTGAAGTGGGCGGTGGTGGCTCTGGCTCTGTTCTCAGGGTTAATCTCCGCCTTTGTGGACAACGTGGCCACGGTGCTGATGGTGGCCCCCGTGGCTATGGCCATTGTGAAGCGGCTGAACATCAATCCGGTTCCCGTGATCATCGCCATTGCCGTGTCCTCCAATCTCCAGGGCGCGGCTACCCTGGTGGGCGACGCCACCGCCATCATGCTGGGCGACTACGCCAACATGAATTTCATGGATTTCCTGGTGTATCAGGGGAAGCCCGGCATCTTCTTTGCCGTGGAGCTGGGCGCCGTGTGCTCTGCCATTATCCTGCTGGTGATGTTCCGTAAGGAGTCCGCCCCCGTCCCCAAGAGTAAGCCCACGGAGGTGACGGATTATGTGCCTACGGTGCTGCTGCTGGGCACCATCGTGCTGCTGATCGTGGCCTCCTTCCTGCCCGGTATGCCGGAGAACATCAACGGCTACATCTGCATGACCCTGATGGTCATTGGCCTTATCTATGCCGCCGTGTCCCAGAAATCCTGGAAAGCACTGATAAAGCCCATTCAGGAGATCGACTATGACACCATTCTCCTGCTGCTGGGTCTGTTCATCGTCATCGGCGGCATCACGGAGCAGGGCGTCATTGACGAAATGGCCAAGCTCCTGAGCCGGCTGGGCGGCAACAGTCCCTTCCTGACCTATACCATTATCGTGTGGATCAGCGTCCTCTGCTCCGCCTTTGTGGACAACATTCCCTATGTGCTGACCATGCTGCCGGTGGTCCAGAGCATGGCCGCCTCCATGGGCATGGATCCCACGCCTCTGTACTTCGGCCTCCTGTCCGGCGCCACCCTGGGCGGCAACCTGACCCCCATCGGGGCCTCCGCCAACATCACCGGCATCGGCATCCTGCGGAAGGCCGGCTTCGAGGTGCAAAACAAGGACTTCTTCAAAATCGGCATCCCCTTCACCCTGGCCGCCATCATCCCCGCCTATATCTTCATCTGGCTGGTCTTCGGCGTGTAACATCAATCCACCCCTTTGTCATCCTTCGCTTCGCGCGGGATGACAAGGGGGTGCAGTGCTAACAGACGGATAAATTTCTGCTTATGGCCAATTTTACGGCTGCACTTTCATTTACGCACCCGTAGGGCGGGGGCATGCCCCCGCCCTACAGGCGGTACGATAAATTTCCGTTTACCGCGC
>JBJDYK010000156.1:2826-27264 GCA_051867275.1 Faecousia sp. | reverse complement strand
TCCACATCGGCAAGGCCGGCCGTACCCGTCACATGGGTATCCGTCCCACCGTCCGTGGCTCCGTTATGAACCCCAATGACCACCCCCACGGCGGTGGCGAGGGCCGCGCCCCTGTTGGCCGTCCCGGCCCTGTTACTCCCTGGGGCAAGCCTGCTATGGGTTACAAGACCCGCAAGACGAAGAACCGTACCAACAAGTTCATCGTCAAGCGCAGAAATGCCAAGTAAGGAGGATATGAAATGAGCAGAAGTATCAAGAAAGGCCCCTTTGTTGCTCCCGAGCTGTACAAGCGCGTTGAGGAGCTGAACAAGGCCGGCGAGAAGAAGGTCCTGAAGACCTGGTCCAGAGCCTCCACCATTTTCCCCTCCTTTGTCGGTCATACCATCGCTGTCCATGACGGCCGCAAGCACGTTCCTGTCTATGTGACCGAGGACATGGTCGGTCATAAGCTGGGCGAGTTCGTTCCTACCAGAACCTTCCGGGGCCACTCTGGCAGCAAGACCACCAACTCGAAGTAAGGAGGAACACGGAATGGAAGCGTTAGCACATGTGAAATACGTCCGTATGTCTCCCCGGAAAGTGAAGCTGGTTTGCGACATGATCCGCGGCAAGGACGTTAAGACCGCCACCGCATTTATGATGCAGACTCCTAAGGCTGCTTGCGAGCCCATGCTGAAGCTCCTGAAGAGCGCTGTGGCCAATGCCGAGCACAACTTTGGTATGAACGCCGATAACCTCTACGTTTCTACCGTTGTGGCCAACCCCGGCCCCACCCTGAAGCGCGGCAGAATGGCTTCGCGTCATGGTTTCAATCGGATTCTCAAGAGAACCACTCACATCACCATCGGTGTGAGCGAGAAGGCTTAACAGGAGGTAGCTATGGGACAGAAAGTTAATCCCCATGGACTGCGCGTTGGCGTGATCAAGGACTGGGACTCCCGTTGGTATGCCCGTGCCGATAAGGTGGGCGACCTGATCGTGGAGGATTACAACATCCGTAAGTACCTGAAGAACAAGCTGTACTCCGCCGGTATCGCAAAGATCGAGATCGAGCGGAACAACGCCAAGGTCAAAATCAACATCCACTGCTCTCGCCCCGGCGTCGTCATCGGCAAGGCCGGTGCCGAGATCGAAAACCTGCGTAAGGACCTGGAGAACCGTCTGGGCAAGAGCGTCAACCTCAACATCGTGGAGGTCCGCAGCCCCGACCTGAACGCCCAGCTGGTTGCTGAGAACATCGCCCAGCAGCTGGAGAAGCGTATCTCCTTCCGTCGGGCCATGAAGAAGGCCATGCAGCAGGCCACTCGCCTGGGTGCCAAGGGCATCAAGGTCACCTGCGGCGGCCGTCTGGGCGGCGCTGAAATCGCCCGGTCCGAGACCTACCACGAGGGCACCATCCCCCTGCAGACCATCCGTGCCGACATCGAGTACGGCTTCGCTGAGGCTGCCACCACCTACGGCCGCATCGGCGTGAAGGTCTGGATCTACAAGGGCGAGGTGCTGAACACCACCCTGCGCGCTGCCGCTCCGGAGCCCGCCCCCGCTCGCCGGGATCGTCGGGACAACCGCCGCGGTGATCGCAGAGACGGCGGCCGGGGCTACCGGGGCGACCGGAACAACGGCGGCGACCGCAGAGACGGCGGCGACCGCAACTACAATCGTCGGGAAGGAGGCAACCGCTAATGCTGATGCCCAAAAGAGTGAAATACCGCAAGGTGCAGCGTGGTCGTATGACCGGCACTGCCTCCCGCGGCAATAAGGTTGCTTACGGTGAGTTCGGCATCCAGGCTATGGAGCCCGGCTGGATCACCGGCAACCAGATCGAGGCCGCTCGTATCGCCATGACCCGTTATACCAAGCGTGGCGGTAAGGTCTGGATCAAGATTTTCCCGGATAAGCCCATCACCAAGAAGGCTCTTGGCGTTCGTATGGGTTCCGGTAAGGGCGCACCCGAGACCTGGGTGGCCGTTGTGAAGAACCAGAAGGTGATGTTCGAGATTGGCGGCGTGTCTGAGGAAGTGGCCCGCGAGGCTCTGCGTCTGGCACAGCACAAGCTGCCCATCAAGACCCGCGTCATCAAGAAGGAAGACCTGGATACTGAGATTGGTGGTGAATGATGATGAAGGCAAGTGAAATCCGTAAGATGTCCGCTGAGGACCTGGAGGCCAAGCTGGCCGATCTGAAGAAGGACCTGTTCTTCCTGCGTATGCAGCACGCCACCAACCAGTTGGATAACCCTGTGAAGATCGCTGTTGTCAAGAAGGACATTGCCCGCATCAAAACTATTATTCGTGAGAAAGAGACCAAGGTCTGAGGAGGTAAGCGACAATGAGTGAAAATACAAGAGCTTTCCGTAAAACCAGAATTGGTCAGGTCGTCTCCGATAAGATGGACAAGACCATTGTGGTTGCGATTGAGGACAGCGTGCAGCATCCTCTGTACAAGAAAATCCTGAAGCGGACTTACAAGCTGAAGGCTCACGACGAGAACAACGAGTGCGGCATCGGCGACACCGTTGAGGTTATGGAGACCCGTCCTCTGTCCAAGGATAAGAGATGGAGACTGGTCAGAATCATTGAAAAGGCTAAGTAAGGAGGTCGGACAACTATGATTCAGCAGGAAAGCTACCTGAAGGTTGCCGACAATACCGGCGCCAAGGAAATCCACTGCATCCGGGTCCTGGGCGGCTCCAGCCGGAAGTTCGGTAACATCGGCGATGTGATCGTGGCTTCCGTCCGTAAGGCCACCCCCGGCGGCACCGTGAAGAAGGGCGAAGTGGTCAAGGCCGTTATCGTCCGCACCAAGAGAGGCGTTCGCCGCGCTGACGGCACCTACGTTCGCTTCGACGAGAACGCCGCTGTCATCATCAAGGATGACAAGAATCCCCGCGGCACCCGTATCTTTGGACCGGTTGCCAGAGAGCTGCGTGAGAAGGACTACATGAAGATCCTCTCCCTGGCACCCGAAGTCATTTAAGGGGGACGAGCGAGAATGAACATTAAGAAGAATGATACCGTCATTGTCCTGTCCGGCAAGGACAAGGGCAAGAAGGGCAAGGTCCAGGTGGCCATGCCCAAGGAGAACAAGGTTGTCGTCGAGGGCGTCAACATCGCTACCTGCCACACCAAGCCCCGTAAGCAGGGCGAGCAGGGCGGCATCGTCAAGCGTGAGACCCCCATCCGCGCCTGCAAGGTGGCTCTGTACTGCGCCAAGTGCGGCAAGGGTGTGCGGACCCATGTGAAGGTCGACGGCAACAAGAAGGTTCGCGTCTGCACCAAGTGCGGCGCCGAAATCTAAGAGGGAGGAGCAAGAACATGGCTGATAAGTATATTCCCAGAATGAAGGTTCAGTACACCGAAGAGATTGCTCCCGCTCTCATGAAGAAGTTCGGCTACAAGAGCGTGATGCAGATTCCCAAGCTGGACAAGGTCATCGTGAACGTTGGCTGCGGCGAGAGCAAGAACAACGCCAAGGAGATCGAGGCCATCTGCAAGGACATCGCCACCATCACCGGCCAGAAGCCCATCACCACCAAGGCCCGGAAGTCCGTCGCGAACTTCAAGGTCCGTGAGGGCGAGACCATCGGCGTGAAGGTTACCCTGCGGGGCGACAAGATGTATGAGTTCCTGGATCGTCTGTTCAGCGTGGCTCTGCCCCGCGTCCGTGACTTCCGGGGCATCAACCCCAATTCCTTCGACGGCCGTGGCAACTACGCCTTCGGTCTGAAGGAGCAGCTGATCTTCCCCGAGATCGAGTACGACAAGGTGGACAAGATCCGTGGTATGGATATCTGCATCTGCACCACCGCTACCACCGATGAAGAGGCCAAGGAGCTGCTGACCCAGCTCGGCGCCCCCTTCTATAACTAATGGAGGTATTTGAACGATGGCAAAGAAAGCTATGATCCTGAAGCAGCAGGCCGAGGCCAAATACTCCACCCGCCGCTACAACCGTTGCAAGATCTGCGGCAGACCCCACGCTTACCTCCGTGACTACGGCGTTTGCCGTATCTGCTTCCGGGAGCTGGCCTACAAGGGCGAGATTCCCGGTGTCCGGAAGGCCAGCTGGTAATCTAAGCGGATTCCCTCCGGTGCCCCAAAGGGGTACCGGAGTCCCGGAGCGTTTCCGGGAGATTGTTAATGTAAGTAGGCTCGGGAAGTCCTGAGAAGATGGGACCGCAGACGGTCCGCATTCTCCCGATACTCCCGCGCTTTCACGGGTTCAGCCCGTAACTTCTATAAGGAGGATATAAACATGCAAATCACCGATCCCGTAGCAGATATGCTGACCAGAATCCGGAACGCGAACTCTGCAAAGCACGACACCGTGGATGTGCCTGCTTCCAATCTGAAGAAGGCCATTGCGCAGATCCTGCTGGACGAGGGCTACATCAAGTCCTACGAAGTCACCAGCGAGGGCGTTCAGGGCAACATCCACATCACTCTGAAGTATGTTGGTAAGAAGGAGAAGGTCATCACCGGCCTGCGCCGTGTCTCCAAGCCCGGCCTGCGTGTCTACGCCGGCGCTGAGGAGCTCCCCAAGGTCCTGAAGGGCCTGGGCATTGCCATCATTTCCACGTCCAAGGGCGTCATGACCGACAAGAAGGCCAGAGAGCTGCATGTCGGCGGCGAAGTCCTGGCGTTCGTATGGTAAGGAGGTAGCACAATGTCTAGAATCGGTAAGCACCCCATTACCGTGCCCGCTGAGGTCTCTGTTACCGTTGAGGCCAATAATGTGGTCACCGTGAAGGGTCCCAAGGGTGAACTGACCCGGACCTTCCATCCCGATATGATTATCAACCTGGAGGGCAACGTCCTGACCGTTTCCCGTCCCGATGACGAGCATCTGCATAAGAGCCTCCACGGCCTGACCCGCACTCTGCTGTCCAACATGGTCGAGGGCGTCAGCAAGGGCTACAGCAAGAGCCTGGATGTGGTTGGCGTCGGCTACAAGGTTGAGAAGAAGGGCACCCAGTTGGTTATGAACCTGGGCTACTCTCATCCCGTCATCGTGGACGAGATCCCCGGCATCACCATCGAGGCTCCCGCTGCCAACAAGATCGTGATCAACGGCATCGACAAGCAGGTCGTCGGCCAGTTTGCCGCCGAGGTTCGCGGCAAGAGACCCCCGGAACCCTATAAGGGCAAGGGTGTCAGATATTCTACCGAGGTTGTCCGCCTGAAGGCTGGCAAGACCGGCGGTAAGAAATAATTAGGAGGTGTGCCAAAATGGTAAGAAAAACCGATAAGAACGCTATGCGTCTGAAGCGCCATGTGCGCGTCCGCGGCAAGATCTCCGGCACGCCCGAGAGACCCCGCCTGAATGTCTATCGCAGCAATGCAAACATCTATGCACAGCTCATTGACGATGTCAGCGGCGCAACCCTGGCTGCCGCTTCCACTCTGGACAAGGGCTTCGAAGGCGCTGCCGGCAACTGCGAGGCTGCCAAGAAGGTTGGCCTGGCTCTGGCTGAGCGTGCCAAGGAGAAGGGCATCACCACCGTGGTCTTCGACCGCAGCGGTTATGTCTACCACGGCCGTGTGGCTGCCCTGGCTGAGGGCGCCCGCGAAGGCGGCCTGGAGTTCTAAGGAGGAGGAAGAATTATGGCTTACAACAAGTCCAATGAGAATAACGCCCCTGAACTCATCGAGAAGGTCGTATACCTGAACCGTGTCAGCAAGACCGTTAAGGGCGGCCGCGTCATGAAGTTCTCCGCTCTGGTCGTCGTGGGCGACGGCAAGGGCACCGTGGGCTATGGCCTGGGCAAGGCCGCCGAGGTTTCCGAAGCCATTCTGAAGGGCATTGCCGATGCCAAGAAGAACATGGTGAAGATCACCCTGGACGGCTCCACCATCCCCCACGAGGTCATCGGCATCTTCGGCGCCGGCACGGTTCTGCTGAAGCCCGCCCCCGAAGGCACCGGCGTGATCGCCGGCGGCGCTGTCCGTGCCGTTATGGAAGCCGTCGGTATCCGCAACATCTGCGCAAAATGCCTGCGCTCCAACAATCCCCAGAACGTGGTCAAGGCCACCATGCAGGGCCTGGTGTCCCTCCGCGGACCCCAGCAGGTCGCTGCCATCCGGGGCAAGAGCGTGGAAGAAATCGTTGGTTAAGGAGGGCAATTAACAATGGCAAATCTGAAAATTACCCTGGTTAAGAGCCTGAACGGCCGCCTGAAGAAGCACATCGCTACCGCTGAGTCCCTGGGCCTGCGGAAGATCGGCCAGACCACGATTCAGCCCGATAACACCCAGACCCGCGGCAAGATTGCGAAAATCGGCTATCTGCTTCAGGTCAACGAAGTAGAATAAGGAGGAACGAAGCGATGAAACTTTCCGAACTTTCTCCTGTTGCCGGCTCCACCCAGGTTGCCAAGCGCAAGGGCCGTGGTACCGGTACCGGTAACGGCAAGACCGGTGGCCGCGGCCACAAGGGCCAGAAGGCCCGCAGCGGCGGCAAGGTCCGTGCCGGTTTTGAAGGCGGCCAGATGCCTCTGGCGCGGCGTGTGCCGAAGCGCGGCTTCAACAACATCTTCGCCAAGCCCCTGACTGCTGTGAATCTCTCCGAGCTGGAGATTTTTGAGAACGGCGCTGTTGTGGATGCCCAGGCCCTCATCGAGAAGGGCGTCATCTCCAACTGCAAATATGGCCTGAAGGTCCTGGCCCGGGGTGAGCTGACCAAGAAGCTCACCGTTAAGGCTGCTGCTTTCTCCGAATCTGCCAAGGCAAAGATTGAGCAGGCAGGTGGAAAGGCCGAGGTGGTGTAAGTGCTTACCACATTACGCAACGCCTGGAAAACCCCCGAGCTTCGCAAGAAGCTGATGTTCACCCTCCTGATTCTGCTTCTCTACAGAATCGGCAATGCCATCACTGTTCCTTATGTGAACAGTGGGGCACTGGAGGCATTCTTTAATGCCAGCCTGGCTGATACCGTCCTGGGCTTCTACAACACCCTGTCCGGTTCCGCCTTCTCCCAGGCTACCGTGCTGGCTCTGTCCATTCAGCCCTACATCAACGCGTCCATCATCATTCAGCTGCTGACCGTAGCCATTCCGGCTCTGGAGCGGCTGAGCAAGGACGGCGGCGAAGAGGGCCGGCGGAAGATCGAGCGGATCACTCGCTACACCACCCTGGGCCTGGGCCTGCTGATGGGCATCGCCTACACGGTCATGCTCCACAATTATTCCAACGCCTCTACCCCCCTGCTGCAGGACGGCCTGAACTTCTTCAACTACGTTGTCATCGTTCTGACCTTCACTGCCGGCTCCGCTCTGGTGATGTGGATGGGTGAGCAGATCACCCAGTTCGGTGTTGGTAACGGTATTTCCATTATCCTGTTCGCCAACATCATCTCCCGGCTGCCCAGCCTTCTCACCAGCATGCCCTCCATGCTGTCCACTCCTGTGGCCAACGGCGGTATGACCTGGTGGGGTCTGGCTATCGTGGTTGCCGTGATGGTAGCCCTGGTTCTGCTGATCGTCTTCGTCAACGACGCCGAGCGCCGGATTCCCATCCAGTACGCCAAGCGGGTTGTGGGTCGCAAGATCTACGGCGGTCAGAATACTAACCTGCCCATCAAGGTGAATATGTCCGGCGTTCTGCCTGTCATCTTCGCCCAGTCCATCGTATCCCTGCCCGCTACCTTCTTCGCTTTCACCAGCGTTCAGAATGGTGTCGGCTTCTGGGGCGTGATCCGGTCCCTGTTTGAGACCAATAGCTGGTTCTACGCTTTCCTGTACTTCATCCTGATTTTCGCGTTCGCGTATTTCTACTCTGCCATCCAGTATGATCCCATGGAGATCTCCAATAACCTGAAGAAGAACGGCGGCTTTATTCCCGGCTTCCGTCCCGGCAAGCCCACCGCTGATTTCATCAAAAAGGTTATCAACAAGATCACCCTGTTCGGCGCTGTCTACCTGGCAATCGTGTGCCTGCTGCCCCTCATCGGCGGCAACCTGATCCCCGGTGTTTCCAGACTGGGTATCGGCGGCACCTCTGTCATCATCGTGGTCGGCGTCGCCCTGGAGACGGTCAATTCTCTGGAGGCTCAGATCCTGATGCGTCATTACAAGGGCTTCCTGGAGTAATCGGAGGCACGCAATGAATCTGATTTTATTGGGTGCTCCCGGCGCCGGAAAGGGAACGCAGGCGGAACTCCTCACTGAAAAGCTGGGAATTCCCGCCATTTCCACCGGCAATATGCTCCGCGAGGCTATGCGCAATGGAACAGAAATCGGCCTGAATGCCAAGCAATACATGGACAATGGTCTGCTCGTCCCCGACGATGTCGTTCTCGGCATCGTTGGGGAACGGGTAGCCCGGCCGGACTGCCGTATGGGCTTTATCCTGGACGGCGTACCCCGTACCCTGGCCCAGGCCCAGAGCATGGAAGCACAGGGCATCCGGATCGACCATGTGATCTCCATCGAAATTGACGATTCCGTGATTGTGTCCCGCATGGCAGGCCGTCGGGTCTGCTCCAAGTGCGGAGCCTCTTATCACGTAGTTGCCAACCCTCCCAAAACGGAAGGTACCTGTGACCTGTGCGGCAGTGGGCTTGTGATCCGCAAGGATGACGATGCCGAAACAGTCCAGCGTCGTTTGAAGGTTTACCACCAGGAGACAGAGCCTTTGAAGAACTTCTATCAGCAGCTTGACAAGCTCCGTCTTGTGGAGGGCAACATGCCTATCGAGGAAGTAAGCAAAGCAATCCTCAGGGCTATAGGTGCGTAACATGATCTCTATAAAAAATGAACAAGAGCTTGTGGCCATGCGACAGGCCTGTAAAATTACCGCGGCAGCCCGTGCCTTGGCAGGGGAAATGGTAAGACCGGGTGTGACCACCAAGCAGATTGACAAAGCTGTCCACGACTTTATCGTGAAGCAGGGCGCAAAACCGTCGTTCCTGCACTACAGCGGATACCCCGCCAGCGTCTGCATTTCCGTCAATGATACCGTGATTCACGGCATTCCCGGCAGATACACTCTGCAGGAGGGAGACATCGTCTCCATTGACGTAGGCGCTTATTTCAAGGGATTTCATGGAGATTGTGCGGCGACTTATCCCTGCGGAAGCGTCTCGGCGGATGCGCGGCGTCTGATCGACGTCACCCGCCAGAGCTTTTTCGAGGGGCTGAAATTCGCAAAACAGGGACTGAGAGTCTCTGATATCTCCCACGCGGTTCAAGCGTATGTGGAGTCTAACGGTTATTCGGTTGTGCGTGCCTTCGTAGGTCACGGCGTTGGCGCCCAACTGCACGAAGAGCCTGAGGTTCCCAACTATGGGGCCCCCGGGCATGGACCCCGGCTTTTAAAGGGCATGACATTGGCCATTGAGCCCATGGTAAACATGGGAACCTATGAGGTTTCCGTACTCCGGGACAAATGGACCACGGTCACTGCCGATGGAAAGCTGTCGGCCCATTACGAAAATACTGTGCTCATTACAGACGGCGAGCCGGAAATTCTCACCGTCGTCGAGGGGCTGTAGCATGGAAATCAATATATCGGACATCGTCCTGTCCATTGCCGGACGGGATCAGGGAAAGTTGTTTTATGTGGTTGAAACAGACGGTGCGTACGTCCTGATCGCCAACGGGAAGGACCGGCGGCTGGAAAGCCCAAAGCGCAAAAAGCTGAAGCACGTCCGAAAGGTCCCTCGAGCAGAATCCAGAGTCGCCGCGAAGCTATCTTCCGGCGAGAAAGTGCTCAACAGAGAATTACGCAGGGACCTGGCTCAATTCAGCCAGGAAATCAGCAGTCAAAACCAAGGGAGGTTTTAACTTGGCAAAAGACGACGTAATCGAACTTGAGGGCATCGTTGTCGATGCACTGCCGAATGCAATGTTCACCGTTGACATTGGCAACGGGCACACCATTCTGGCACATATTTCCGGCAAGCTCAGAATGAACTTCATCAAGATCTTGCCCGGTGACAAGGTAACAGTTCAGATGTCTCCCTATGATCTGACTCAGGGTCGGATCACCTGGAGAAGCAAGTAAGTAGAAGCAAGAGATTTGCTCTTAAATGGAGGTTAACAGTATGAAGGTAAGACCGTCCGTTAAACCCATGTGCGAGAAGTGCAAAATCATTAAGCGCAAGGGTCGCGTTATGGTAATTTGCGAGAACCCCAAACACAAGCAGAGACAAGGCTAATAGGAGGTGCTTGAAGAATATGGCACGTATTGCTGGTATTGACCTGCCCCGCGAGAAGAGAATTGAAATTGGTCTGACTTATATCTACGGCATCGGCCGGACGAGCGCCACGAAAATCCTGGCCGCTGCCGGTATCGATCCCGACACCCGTGTGAAGGACCTGACTGAGGATCAGGAGGCTGCCCTGCGTGATGTGATCGACCATCACTACACCATCGAGGGTGATCTGCGCCGTGAGGTGGCTATGAACATCAAGCGGCTCAGCGAGGTTGGCTGCTATCGCGGCATCCGCCATCGCCGTGGCCTGCCCGTCCATGGTCAGAGAACCAAGACCAATGCCCGTACCCGCAAGGGTCCCAAGAAGACCATTGCGAACAAGAAGAAGTAAAGGAGGGATATGTAATGGCTAAGGTTAACGCTAAGAAGGTAATCAAGCGCCGCAAGGAGCGCAAGAACGTTGAAAAGGGTGCCGCTCATATCCGCTCCTCTTTCAACAACACCATGGTGACCATCACCGACCTGAACGGCAACGCTCTGTCCTGGGCTTCCTCCGGCGGCATGGGCTTCCGTGGCTCCAAGAAATCCACCCCCTTCGCAGCTCAGACTGCCGCTGAGGTCGCCGCCAAGGCTGCCATGGAGCATGGCCTGAAGACTGTTGAGGTTTACGTCAAGGGTCCCGGTCAAGGACGTGAGGCTGCCATCCGCGCCCTGCAGTCCGCTGGCCTGGAGGTCGTTATGATCAAGGACGTCACCCCCATCCCCCACAATGGCTGCCGTCCCCCCAAGAGACGTCGTGTCTAATTCGCTATAGGAGGAATTTGATTTATGGCTAAGAATATGCAGCCCGTCCTGAAGCGTTGCAGAACTCTGGGTGTTTCTCCTGCCGCGATGGGTTACTCCAAGTCTTCCAACAAGAACCCCGGCGGTCAGAGAAGAGCTAAGAAGTCCGAGTACGCTATGCAGCTGACGGAGAAGCAGAAGGTCAAGTTTGTTTACGGCATGCAGGAGAAGCAGTTCCGCAACTGCTACGAGAAGGCTGCCCGGGCTGAGGGCAACACCGGCTCCGTGCTGCTGAGCCTGCTGGAGCGCCGTCTGGATAACGTTGTTTACCGCCTGGGCTACGCCTCCACCCGCCGTGAGGCCCGCCAGCTGGTGAACCACGGCCACTTCACCGTCAACGGCAAGCGGGTCAACATCCCCTCTTACACCGTGAAGGTTGGCGATGTGGTTGCCGTTTGCGAGTCCAGCGTTTCCAAGCCCCGCTTTAAGAAGATGAAGGAGGACGACGCATTCGTCGCCGCCCCCAAGTGGCTGGATCGCGATAAGAACACCCTGCAGGGTAAGGTCCTTGCAATTCCTACCAAGGAAGACATTGACTTTGAGATCGCCGAGCATCTGATCGTCGAGTTGTACTCCAAGTAATGTTTTACCCTCGTTGAAACGTAAGCTGAATGTGGCGGGGCTTTATGCCCCGCAGGTGAAAAGGAGGGTACTTTATTCATGGTAGAAATTGAAAAGCCGCGCATCGTATGTATGGATTCCCCCGAAGATCCTTCCTATGGTAAGTATGTGGTGGAACCCCTGGAGCGTGGCTACGGCACGACTCTGGGTAACTCCCTGAGAAGAATCCTGCTGTCCTCTCTGCCCGGTACGGCTGCGACCTCCATTAAGATCGCCGGTGTCCAGCATGAGTTCTCCACAATCCCCGGCGTCAAGGAAGACGTGACGGAGATCGTTCTGAATGTAAAGCGTATTATTGCCAAGCTCTACTGCCAGGGTGTCAAGACCGTGTATATCGACGCGGTGGGCCCCTGCGAAGTGACTGCAGGCGATATCAAGGCTGACGGTGAGGTTGAGATTCTGAATCCCGATCTGCACATCTGTACCCTCGGCCCTGACGCGACGCTTAACATGGAGATGACCATGAGCCACGGACGCGGCTATGTCTCCGCTGACCGGAACAAGACACCGCAGACTCCCATCGGTGTTATCCCCATTGACTCTATCTACACTCCTGTTTACAAGGTGAACTACACCGTTGAAAATACCCGTGTGGGCAACATGACCGATTACGACAAGCTGACCCTGGAGGTTTGGACCGACTGCACCATCTCCGCCCGGGACGCCGTTTCTCTGGGCGCGAAGATTCTGTCGGATCACCTGAGCCTCTTTACCAACCTGTCTGAGACGGTCGCCAGTGTGACCACCGTGGTGGACGTCCAGGAGGACACTGTAGACAAGGTGCTGCAGATGACCATCGATGAGCTGGACCTGTCCGTGCGCAGCTACAACTGCCTGAAGCGTGCCAACATCAACACCGTTGGGGATCTGATCTCCAGAACCGGTGAAGACATGATGAAGGTCCGCAATATGGGCAAAAAGTCGCTGGATGAGGTTCAGAAGAAGCTGGAGATGATGGGCCTGTCCCTGGCCAGCGAAGATTCCGGCAACAACAACTAATTCTGTAAGGAGGAAACGCGTATGTTCGGTACTCGCAAGCTCGGCAAGACCAGCGATCAGAGAAAAGCTCTGCTGCGGCAGCTGACCACTGATCTGCTGGAGCACGGCAAGATCGAGACCACTTTCTATAGAGCCAAGGAAGTCCAGCCTGTGGTGGAGAAGATGATCACCCTGGGCAAGAAGGGCAACCTGGCTGCCTACCGGCGTGCTATGGGCTATATCACCAAGGAAGATGTGGTCCAGAAGCTGTTCAAGGAAGTCGCTCCCAAGTATGCCGACCGCAACGGCGGCTACACCAGAGTGACCCGCCTGGGCGCCCGCCGCGGTGACGCCGCCGAAATGGCCGTCATCGAGTTGGTCTGATTTAAAACCAAAAGCATACTCCCCTTCCGGTCAGGCCGGAAGGGGATTTGTTTCATGAGGAGAGAGGGTACAATTGAAGAAACGAATGATATCCATGGCGGCACTGCTGTGCCTCCTGGTGTGGATGCTGGTATTTCCGGCTGCCGCGGCGCAGACCGGGCCGGTGCCTCTGACACGATCCGAGGATTTGTGCCGGAAGATTACATATTTTTACAAAGCCAGTCTGGAATACGCGGAAAAGACCAGCTTTGACGGCTACTGCGCCTTTTATGTCAATACCCAGCTATATCTTCTGGGTATCAATCGAAAATATGTGGCAGGCAACGGAAATGAGGAGTGGGAAAACTACCGCAATTTGGACAAGACCAACGGAGGCTACGAGGTGCATCCCTATGGCGCCTCCGGCTACAGTCTGACCGGGGCTCTGAAAGCCATTTCCGAAAACGGTACCAAAAATGTCTACAACATCCTGATTGGCTTCCAGCGGGGCGTTTCCACTGCCGGCCGTAAGTACGGACATACCTGCTTCATCCATGCAATTATTGACGGCAAGGTCTACTTTTCTGACAGCCAAACGGTCAAAATCGGATCGGCGGAATACCGGGAGGGTACGCCCATTGTCTGTACCATCGAGGAATTCGGTACATTCTATAAGCCCTGGACCTTTGAAGGGGCCATTCACTTTACATACCCCAATGCCCATACCTGTGACCGGGGAAAGCTGCTGTTTTCTCATGAGGCCCACCCCCATAGTTCCTGCTGGCAGTGCAATGTCTGCGGCGGCGCCTGGATGGATGAGAGCCCGGTATACCGGTCCGATTGCTACGAATGCAACTACCCCGGCACACCGGTACTGGATCCCATGGACCCTTACTATATGGTGGACACCCCTGTCACGTTAACCTGGAGCGATACGGAACGAGCCGCCAGCCATGAATTGATACTGGAACGTCAGACGGACGGCGGTACGTTTGAGCGTTGCACACAAATCTCCAATGCCACAAGCGGGCTGACGCTGGAACCGGAGCCCGGTATTTACCGTGCCATCCTCCGGGCCTACCATGCCCGTGGGACCTATGTGGACAGTGCGCCCGTCATATTTCAGGTGGTGGAGCAGTGGGACTGCCTGTCCTATGGCCATGTACTGACAGAAGACCGGACCGCTGCACCCACCTGCGCGGAAGACGGCTTCATCACCTATACCTGCGCTTACTGCCAGGAACAGCCCGTAAAGGTACTGCCGGCCCTGGGCCACAGCTTCGGCGGGGGTAACGTGCTGACGGCTCCTACACAGGAGGAAGACGGCTTGCGGATCTATACCTGCGCTGTCTGCGGTATGGAGAGGGAGCAGGTCCTTCCGGCGCTGAACCGGAACCCCTTTGATGACGTCCGGGGCAATGACTACTATTACGCTTCCGTAATCTGGGCCTATGAGGCGGAGATCACCCAGGGTATGGGTGAGGCCCAGTTTGTCCCCGGTGGCAGTGCCACCAGAGCCCAGGTGGTCACCTTCCTCTGGCGCATGGCAGGCTGTCCGGAGCCGGAAACCCAGGATATGCCCTTTGAGGATGTGAATCCGGAGCGCTATTACGGTCCGGCCCTTCTTTGGGCGGTGGAGAACGGGATTACCACCGGCGTAAGCAGCACGAGGTTTTGTCCCGACAGCGCTGTGACCCGGGGCCAGTTTGTCACCTTCCTGTACCGCCTGGCGGGTACACCGGAGACGGCCTGCGGCACTGTATTTGTTGACACCGGCTTGGGCGCGTATTACGACAACGCTGTCCTCTGGGCCACCCGCACAGGCATCACCACCGGTACGGGCAACGACAGATTCTCTCCCAACGCCACCTGTACCCGGGGCCAGATCGTCACCTTCCTGGGTCGCTATCGGTTGCACTGCAGGGAAACGGCGCAATAAAACATACAGGATGGCACGGGGGGCCACTGCAACGGGGGCCTTGATTTCAGGGCAAAAATCTGGTATGCTTATCCCTGCAATTTCAAGGAGGTACTTATGAACGAACGAGAAATCGGCGAGCTGCGCCGTCGGCTGAAGCCGGAGAAAACAACCATCACCCATGTTCGTGGGTGTTATGTCAACGAGAAGCGGGAGATCGTCTCCCAGTTCAACCAGCCCATCAGCGTTCTGTCCGAGGAGGAAGGGGAGAAGGTAATGTCTCTTCTGAGGAAGTGCCTCTCCGGAACCCAGGGAAAAAATCTGGTGGACCTGAGCTTTTCCACCAACCAGGTGGCCGGCGGGGAGGAGCATAAGCTGCTGATGTCCCTGCGGGATGGGGGGCTGGAGGACGAGGAGACGGTAGCGGGCTTCTACCAAAAGATCATCGACTCTCTGGTCATAGAGGGCAGCTACCTGATTTTGCTGGCCTCGGACGCCTACGATGTGCCCTTTAAGGGAAAGGATGACCAGGTTTTGCCGGAGGGTTCCGAAACCATGTTCCGGTATGTGCTGTGCGCGATTTGCCCGGTGAAGCTGGCAAAGCCGGCCCTGACCTATTATGTCACCGCCGGGGAGTTCCACAACCGGGCTGCGGACTGGCTGGTGGGACCGCCCCAGTTGGGCTTCCTGTTCCCCGCCTTTGACGACCGGGCCACCAACCTCTATGGGGCCCTGCTCTATACCCGGAATCTGGCGGAAAACCACAGCGAATTTGTGGACGCCGTCTTCGGAGCCACTGCCCCCATGGCGGCGGCGGACCAGATGGAGGGATTTCAGACCATCCTGGGCCAGTCCCTGGAGAATGACTGCTCTTTGGAGACGGTTCAGGCGGTCAGAGGTCAGCTCTGCGCCATGATTCAGGAACACAAGGAGAGCAAGGAGCCGGAGCCTTTGACGGTAAACAAAGCCACGGTAAAGGGCGTCCTGGCCTCCTGCGGCGTTTCGGAGGACCATGTGGAGGCCTTTGACCGGGAATATGACCAGGTCTTCGGCCCTGAAACGGACATAAGCCCCCGAAATGTGGTGGACCCCAAGCGTCTGGAGGTGAAGACCCCGGACGTGACCATCCGTGTTTCCCCGGAACGGGGGGACCTGATCGAGACCCGGGTGCTGGGGGGCGTCAAGTATATCATGATCCGGGCCGATGAGGATGTGGAGGTCAACGGTGTCTCCATCCACATTGAGGCGTGAAACCATGTTCCAGCCTACAAAAAATCGGAAATGGGTCCTGGGGGTTCTGGCAGCTTTGTGGCTGTGCTTCATCTGGTGCAACTCCCTGCTGGACGGCGCGGATTCCTCCTCCGTCAGCGGCTTTGTAGGGGACCTGCTGGCAGTCATTCTGGGACCCTGGGTTCAGGAGGCCGCCTTTCTCATCCGAAAGCTGGGCCACTTTACGGAGTTTTTCCTGCTGGGCTTCTTGCTGGCGTGGAACGGAAAGCTGTGGAAAAAGTCTGCTGCCTATGCTCTGCTGGGGGGCCTGCTGGCTGCTCTCACCGACGAGACCATCCAGAGCTTTGTCCCCGGCCGGGCCTCCATGGTGACGGATGTCTGGATTGACTTTTCAGGGGTCCTGTCCGGTACGGTTCTGCTGCTGTGGCTCCACACCCGGCAACGTGAAAACTGAAGTAGCGGTTCAGTCGCAGTCAGGAAACATGGAATCCATGCGTGTTTGGTTGACCCTCCCCTACAATTTTTAAAATCTTTTGCGCGACTGAATAGGTACGAAAGATGAATCAATCCCCCATAAGAAGCGAACTGCTTCCTATGGGGGATTGGTATCAATTAAATGAAAATCAGTCAGTTCTGGCCCAGAGCCACAGTTCCTCCATCCGCTGGGTCACTTCCAGAGGCAGAGCCAGGAAGATGGAGCCCTTTTCCAGCACCTCATCGCTGGGGTAGGCCACGGGACTGGCGACCACCTCGGGGTCAATATAGTCCCGTGCAGCGGTCTCGGGGGTGCCGTAGCCGATCCACTCCATGTTGCCGCCTGCGATCTCAGGCTCGCACAGGAAGTTGATGAACAGCTCGGCGGCCTCCTTGTTCTGGCAGCAGGTGGGGATGCACATGGCGTCGATGAACAGGTTGAAGCCCTGGCTGGGATGGTAGAAGGCCAGGTCCTCGTTATCGGCCTGCATGGTGATAAAGTCACCTGCGTAGTAGGGGGCGATGTAGGCCTCCTCGTTGCCCATCAGGTCGAAGATCTCGTCCATGACGTACTGCTGCACCAGGGGACGCTGCTGCCGCAGCTTGTCGGCGGCTGCCTGAAGCTCCTCGTCGTCCTGGGTGTTGATGTCGTAGCCCAGCAGAGCTTCGGCGATGCCGAAAGCGTCCCGGGAGTTGCCGAACATCAGAATCTTGCCGGCGTACTTCTCGTTCCACAGCAGCTCCCAGCCGGTGACATCGGCCTCATCCACATACTTGGTGTTGTAGATGATGCCCACGGTGCCCCAGGTGTAGGGGACGGAGTACTTGTTCTCCGGGTCGTAGGTGGTGTTTTTGTATGCCTCGTCGATATACTGGTAGTTGGGGATGTTTTCGAAATCCAGGGGCAGCAGCATACCCTCGTCGATGAGACGGCCGATCATATAGTCGGAGGGAATGATCACATCCACGCTGATGCCGCCGGTCTTCAGCTTGGAGTACATGGTCTCGTTGGAGTCGTAGGTGGTGTAATTCACATGGATGTTGGGGTAGGCTTTCTCAAACTCGGCAATGACGTCGATGGCGCCATCGTCACCGGCGGCGATGTACTGGCCCCAGTTGTACACATTCAGGGTCACATCCTTGCCGTCGTTGGGAGCGGAGTCGGTACTCTGGGTGCCGTCCGGCTCGGGTTTGTTGGTGGCGAGGTTGGCGCAGCCTGTCAGCAGCAGCACCATGCAGATGAACAGGGCAATGATTTTTTTCATTTTTATCCTCCTTTTAACCGTTTGCGTGGCCCCGAAGGGCGGTTTTCTTTTTTTCGGCCCGGACCTGGAACAGGTTCATCACAACCATCATCACAAGAATCAGGCCGAACAGCAGGGTAAACAGGGCGTAGATCTTAGGCTGAAGCGGCTTTTTCGTATAGTTGTAAATTTCCACAGGCAGGGTCACGAAGGACGGGCCGTAGGCAAAGTAGCTGATGACAAAGTCGTCCAGACTCATGGTAAAGGCCATGATGGCGCCGGAGACGACACCGGGCATAATCTCATGGATGGTGACCTTGCGGAAGGCCTGGAAAGGGGTGCAGCCCAGGTCCAGGGCGGCTTCGTGCAGCGCGGGGTCCATCTGATTCAGCTTGGGCATGACATTCAGAATGACATAGGGCAGATTGAAGGTCACATGGGCGATCAGCAGGGTCCAGAAGGACAGCACATGGTCATTGCGCAGCAGCGCGCCGATGAATACGAACAGCAGGGAAAGGGACACACCGGTGACGATGTCCGGGTTGGTCATGGGAATGTTGGTGACGCTGAGGACGAAGGACCGGAGCCGGGGCCGCATTCTGCGGATGCCGATGGCGGCGGCGGTGCCCATGACGGTGGCAATGATGCTGGACAGCAGCGCCAGCTTCAGGGAGTTCATCATGAGGGGCAGCAGGGCACGGTCCTGAAACAGCTCCGCGTAGCGCCGGAGGGTGAAGCCCTCGAATTCCGTCAGATACTTGCCCGTGTTGAAGGAGCCGACGATCAGAACCAGCATGGGCAGGTACAAAAACAGGAAAATGAGGATGGTATAGATACGGTTCAGACGTTTCAAATGACCACACCTCCATCCTCCTGATTCTGCCCGGCGAAACGGTTCATGATACCGACGCACACGAAAATCAGAATCATCAGCACCAGAGACAGGGCGGCACCCAGATTGGGATTCTGGGCGGACTTGAACTGGCTCTCAATGACGTCACCGATCATGGTGGTGCTGGTGGAGCCCAGCTTCTGAGAGATGTAGAAGGTGGACACGGCAGGCACGAAGACCATGGTGATGCCGGAGATGATACCGGGCTTGGACAGAGGCAGGATCACCCGGGTGAAGACCTGACGGCTGCTGCAGCCCAGGTCCTCGGCAGCTTCGATGAGCAGGGGGTCGATCTTCACGATGACGGAGTACAGGGGCAGGATCATGTAGGGCAGGTAGTTGTACACCATGCCCAGAATGACGGCGCCGGTGTTCCGGATCAGGTTCAGGGGGCCGATGCCCACGAGGCCCAGGAACCGGTTGATGATGCCGGTGTCCCGCAGAAGGCCTACCCACGCCATGGTACGCAGCAGGAAGCTCATGCACATGGGCAGCATCACCAGCAGATACAGAATCCGCTGGGTCATGGGCTTCTGCCTGGCGATGAAGCAAGCTACCGGATAGCCCACCAGCAGGCAGATGAGGGAGGCCGCCAGACTGTACCACAGGGAACGGCCGAAGATGGCGGGGAAAGCACCGGTAAAGACCTTGGTAATGTTGTCAAGGGAAAACATTCCGGTGTAGGAGTCGGTCAGGGCATAGAAGGCCACCACACCCAGAGGGATCAGGATGAACAGGGTCATCCAGATGAGATAGGGCGCAGTCAGCAGGACGGAGCCGCCGGAACGCTTCCGATGGGAAACAGCTTCATTCTTCCTCATTGTCCGCATCCTCCGTCAGCTCGTCATACTCGGCAGAGTAGGAACTGTAGTCGCCAAACTGACCGGAGTATTCGCTCTTCTTCATGACATGAATATCCTCCGGGTTCAGACGGATGCCGATGGTGGCTCCAACAGGGTGGTAGTCCGTGGTCTGAATGAGCCATTTGAAGCCCTTGAAGTCCACGATGATGTCGTAGTTCAGGCCCTTGAAGGTGACGGAGGTGACGGTGCCGGTCAGGTGTCCCTGGGCGGGCTCCACAATGTCGATGTCCTCGGGCCGGATAACCACGTCCACAGGCTCGTTGCGTTCAAAGCCCTTGTCCACACAGGTGAAGGAGCGGCCAAAGAAACGGACCCGGTAGTCCTCCAGCATGACGCCATCCAGGATGTTACTCTCGCCGATGAAGTCCGCCACGAAGGCGTTCTTGGGTTCGTTATAAATATCTTCGGGGGTTCCGATCTGCTGGATGCGGCCCTTGTCCATGACGACGATGGTGTCCGACATGGCCAGGGCTTCCTCCTGATCGTGGGTCACATATATAAACGTAATGCCCATGGCCTGCTGGATGCGTTTTAGCTCGTTCTGCATATCCTTGCGCAGACGAAGGTCCAGGGCGCCCAGAGGCTCATCCAGCAGCAGGACCTTCGGCTGATTCACCAATGCTCTGGCGATGGCCACCCGCTGCTGCTGTCCGCCGGACAGGGCAGTAATCTTTCGGTTTTCGTATCCCTTTAAACTGACGACCTCCAATATTTCCGTAACGCGGCGGTGGATCTCTTCCTTCGGCAGCTTGGAAATCCGAAGACCGAAGGCCACGTTGTCGTATACATCCAGATGCGGGAACAGAGCGTACCGCTGGAACACGGTGTTGATCTGCCGCTTATAAGGCGGGACGTCATTCATGCGCACGCCGTCAAACAGAACGTCGCCGGAGGTAGGCGTCAAAAAGCCACCAATGATGCGCAGCGTGGTGGTTTTTCCGCAGCCGGACGGACCCAGGAGGGTCAGAAACTCGTGGTCGTTGAAGTAGAGATTGATGTTGTCTAAAATTCGTTCACCGTCAAATTCCATAACCAGGTTTTTCAGACGGATGAGTTCTTTGGACATTTATCCTCCCCCATTCCTGTAGTGTAATAATTTTGGCTGTACCTGCGCATTTTAATACAAACCACTATATGTATATCTGAAAAAGCCCCGTTTGTCAACAAAAAAAAGCGACATTTTTTGCCACAATTTTGTTGACAGAACGGGGAAGGGCTTCAGCGGAAATAGGCGTTTACAAAATCCACCTCCGCCACCTGAAAGCTCCTGCCGTTCAGGTAGGACAGGGCTCCGGCGTCGGTGGTAAAGCGGAAGGTCAGCTTGTAGGAATAGAGGGCCTGGTAACGCCGGTCAAAGCGCTTATCCAGCTTGCCGTACTTGCCGTCCCCCAGAAGGGGATGCCCGGCGTGGGCAAATTGGGCCCGAATTTGATGGGTTCTGCCGGTAATCAGCTCGCACTCTATGAGACTCAGGCCGTCTTTCGTTTCCAGGGTGCGGTAGTTGGTGACGGCGGACTTGGAGCCGGGCTGGGGCTTGTCCGTCACATAGACCCGGTTTTTGGCGGCGTCCTTGAAAATCTGCCCCTTGAGGGTCCCCTCCAGAGGCTTCATGACCCCTTCGATGATGGCCAGATACCGCTTGTCCAGCTCCCGGTCCTTCACCTTCTGGTTGAGAACGCGCAGGGCCTCGGCGTTTTTCGCCGCGATGACGATGCCGCCGGTGTTCCGGTCGATCCGGTTGCACAGGGCGGGCACGAAGGTGGAGGTCCGGGGAATCCACTCCTTTTTGGCGTAGAGATAGGCCTGAATATGGTCGATGAGGGTCTTTCCGTATTCGGCCCCGTCGTGGGGATGGACCGCCAGACCGGGCCGCTTGTCCACCAGCAGAATGTTTTCGTCCTCGTAGACAATGTTCAGCTTCGGCGCGGAGACGGTGAGGTAGGCATTGTCCGCCCGGGGGGTGTCGAAGAACTCGTCGTTGATATAGAGCTGCAGCTTGTCGCCCTCGGCCAGCCGGTCATCCCGCTGGACCCGCTGCCCGTTGCGCTTGATGCGCTTGATGCGGATATACTTCTGCGCCAGGGAGGCAGGCAGCAGGGGAACCGCCTTGGCCAGAAACCGGTCCAGCCGCAGCCCCGCGTCATTTTTTCCGATTTCAAATTCCTTCATGGAAGAAAACTCCTTACATCAAAATAGGAAGTATGGACAAACAAGAAACCGTGTGAATCTTCGTTTACCGCATCTGTAGGGCGGGGGCATGCTCCCGCCGGGCACCAATTATTTGCAGTGCAGTCGCGTCAAATGGGTGTTTCCACCGTAAGCCGCCCATTTTACGAATTATTGGTACTGCCTACAGATTTGCGACTGCCCGGCGGGGGCATGCCCCCGCCCTACAGCGGTGTGCGGTAAATTCTAATTTTGAACCGGGGAAACCGGTTTGCAAATTTAAAATGCCTGTAGTATAATAGTCAAAATCAACGGGAGGGATACGGTATGGGATGTGGAGGAAACTGCGGCTCCTGCGGCGGCTGCGCCAGGGAGCTGCTGCTGACGGAAGCGGAAATTCAGGTGCTGGAGCAACTGGCTGCCTTTGCGTTTCTGCCGGTGGCCCGGCGGGCGGACACCATGGAACCCCAGTGCAGGGAAGAGGGGCTGCCCCAAAACTGCGGCCCGGCCCTGGCCCATCTGGAGCGCAAGGGCTTGGTGCGGCTGGACTACGACCGGCCCCTGGGCAATTTTGACTACAGCGCCTATGAGGGCTTCCCGGTCCATGGCAGCGCCGCTCTGACCCAGCGGGGCCAGCAGGTGGTGGAGCTGCTGGAGATTCAGGGTGTCTGCGTGGAATGAAGAGAAACCATCACCGGATTTTGAATCGCCATGGTTCCCGGTGTCACGGCACAGTCCATGGCAAGAATCGTCACCCCGGCTTTCGCCGCGGCTCTCAGGGCCGCGCCGAAGGCCGGGTCTGTTTTTTCGTTGGGCTCCAGGTGATGGATGCCGGTCATCTGCACCACAAACAGCACATAGGCGCCGTAGCCTTCCTCCGCCGCTCTGGCCAGACCACGGAGATGCTTGACACCCCGCTCCGTGGGGGCGTCGGGGAAGCGGGCAATGTTGTCCTCCTCCAGTGTTACGCCCTTGACCTCCAGAAAACACCGCCTGCCGTCCTTCAGAAAGGAGAAATCAAAGCGGGAGTCCCCGTGGGTGTACTCCGGCCGCAGTTCTTCCAGTTGACCCAGCCCACCGGACAGCAGCCACTCCTTCGCCGCCTGATTGGGAGCCTGGGAGTCCATGTTGATGAGCCTTCCGGCCTTGTCTACGGCAATGAGGTCGTAGTGGGTCTTCCGGGCGGGGTTTGGGTCCTGGCGGCACCAGACTTTGGCTCCGGCAGGCAGCAGCTCCCGGCATCTGCCCGTGTTCTTCACATGGCAGGTCTCCTCGTGCCCATCAATCTGAACCTTCGCGATAAACCGATTGGGCCGGGACAGAAAAACCCCCGGCACCATTTTCCCATAATCCATTCCATCGTCCTGCCTTTCCTTGATACACACTATAGCAGAAATCAGGGGAAAATACAACAAAAAGGATGATTGACAAAGATGGAACGCTGTGGTATTATTAGTTATACAAGTAATACTAATTAGAAAGGTGGAACTTATGTGAAAGGAAAGCAGAAGGGAGACAAATACATAGGCTCTGTGAAGGTGGGGCCCAAGGGGCAGATTGTCATTCCCAAAGAGGTCCGGGATATGTTCGGCATCGAACCCGGGGACACGCTGATGCTGCTGGCGGATTCGGAAAAGGGTATCGCCATTGAGCGTTACAGCGTTTTTGCCGGGATTGCCGATGCCATTTTTGCCGGACGGGCCAGGGAAATCTATCCGGAGACGCCCGAGGGAGATTCCATGGAGTTTGCCGAGGCCATCAGGGAAGTGGGGGAGGAGCCATGAGCGGAATTGTTACGAAGGACCTGACCAAGCGGTATGGAAGCCTGACCGCTGTGGACGGCCTGAATTTGGAGATCCGGGAGGGGGAGCTGTTTGCCCTTCTGGGTGTCAACGGAGCGGGAAAAACCACCACTATCAAGATGCTGTCCTGCCTGACGAAGCCCACCTCCGGCGACGCGATGGTTCTGGGCCGCAGCGTGGTGACGGAGCCGGACCGGGTCAAGGAGCTGCTGGGTATTTCTCTCCAGGAGACGGCGGTGGCCCCCAATCTGACGGTCCGGGAGAATCTGGAGCTGATGTGCGGCCTCTACGGCCATGGCAGGGCCGAGAGCCGCCAAAAGGCCACGGATATGATGGACAGCTTTTCCCTGACGGAGGTGGAGCGGTCCAGGGCCAAAACCCTCTCCGGCGGGTATCAGCGCAGGCTGTCCATTGCCATGGCTCTCATTACGGAACCCAGGGTGCTGTTCCTGGACGAGCCTACCCTGGGCCTGGATGTGCTGGCCCGGCGGGAGCTGTGGCGGGTCATCGAGAAACTGAAAGGAAACATCACCATCATCCTTACCACCCACTATCTGGAGGAGGCCCAGGCCCTGTCGGACCGGATCGGCATCATGGCCAAGGGCAGACTGACTGCCGTGGGAACCGTCCGGGAGCTGGAGGCTCTGGCAGGGAAGGACAGCTTTGAGGATGCCTTTGTGGCACTGTGTGAAGGGAGGGACGGCAAATGAAGGCCATCAGCTTCGGAATCCGCAACGGAAAGGAAATGCTCCGGGACAGGCTGAATCTGTTTTTCGGTGTGGGCTTTCCCGTGGTGCTGCTGCTTCTTTTGACCATGATCCAGTCCAATGTTCCCGTGGAGCTGTTTGCCATTGACAAGCTGGCCCCCGGCGCGGCGGTATTTGGTCTGTCC
>JBJDYK010000156.1:0-2726 GCA_051867275.1 Faecousia sp. | reverse complement strand
GGAGCTGTTTGCCATTGACAAGCTGGCCCCCGGCGCGGCGGTATTTGGTCTGTCCTTCATCTCTCTGTTTGCCGGCCTGGTCATTGCCAAGGACCGGGGAAGCTCCCTGATCCTGCGTCTGCTGGCCTCTCCCATGAAAGCGCGTGACTATATCCTGGGCTACACCCTGCCCCTGCTTCCCATGGCGGCGGCCCAGATCGCCGTATGCTTTCTGGTGTCGGTGTGCCTGGGGCTGGAGTTCAGCGGCCGGATTCTTCTGGCTCTGCCGGTCCTGCTGCCGGCGGCGATTGTGTACATCGCCCTGGGCCTGCTGTGCGGCAGCCTCTTCAACGACAAGCAGGTGGGCGGCGTCTGCGGCGCGCTGCTCACAAACCTCTCCGCCTGGCTCTCCGGCACCTGGTTTGACCCCAAGCTGGTGGGCGGCGTTTTTGAGACCATTGCCCACTGCCTGCCCTTCTCCCACGCGGTGAATGCCGGACGCTATGCCCTGACCGGTCAGTATGGGCAAATTTTGCCGGAGCTGTGGTGGGTCCTGGGCTACGGTGCCGTATTGCTGATTCTGGCGTCCTGGGCTTTTACCAGAAAGACCATTGGCTCCGGCGGAAATCCGTGAAAATCGGCGGAAGACTGTTGCCAATTTCCCCGCATTATATTATAATCTATCCATGAAGTACCATGGAAGGAGATTGTGGTATGAAGCTGGAGTGGAAAACCTGCTTGAAGGTGGGCGTCAGCATTTTCCTGCTGTACCTGTGTATCAGCTACTGGAAGTTTGCCGCCAATCTGCTGGGGGGTCTTGTGAGCGCGGCCTCACCTTTAATCATCGGCTGTGCCATTGCTTACCTTATCAACATTCTTATGAGCCTGTATGAGCGTCACTATTTTCCCAGATCCAAAAAGGCCCTGGTGATTAAGAGCCGCCGGCCTGTGTGCATGGCAGGGGCCATCATCACACTGCTGGCCGTGGTTGCGCTTGTGATCGGTTTGGTGGTGCCGCAGCTGGTGTCCTGCGTGACCCTACTGGTGAATCTGCTGGTTAGAGAGGTGCCCGGGTGGATGAACAGCCTCCTGCGGTGGCTGGACGGCCTGGGCTTTGTGCCCCAGGATATGATCAACAGCCTGGCCTCCATCGACTGGCAATCCAAGATCGGCCAGATTCTTTCCATCCTCACCTCCGGAATCGGCAGCGTGATGGATGTGGTGATTTCCACCATAAGCTCCGTGTTCTCCGGCCTGGTAATGGGCCTGCTGAGTGTGATCTTCTCGCTGTACCTGCTGATGAGCAAGGAAACCCTGTGCGGCCAGGCCAACCGCCTCCTGAAGCGGTATCTGAAGGAACACTGGTATGCCCGGGTGCGCTATGCCTATGATATTCTCCACGACTGCTTCCGGCGTTACATTGTGGGGCAGTGTCTGGAGGCTGTGATTCTGGGCCTGCTGTGTACCCTGGGTATGTGGATTTTCCGTCTGCCCTACGCCACTATGATCGGCGCGCTGATGGCTTTTACCGCCCTGATTCCTGTGGCGGGCGCGTACATCGGTGCCTTTGTGGGTGCCTTTATGATCCTTACGGTCTCGCCAATCAAGGCGCTGTTTTTCCTGATTTTCATTGTGGTGCTCCAGCAACTGGAGGGGAACCTGATCTATCCCCGGGTGGTGGGCTCCTCCATGGGCCTGCCCGGCATCTGGGTGCTGGCGGCCGTGACCATAGGCGGCGGTGTCATGGGCATTCTGGGAATGCTTTTGGGCGTTCCTCTTGCCGCGGCCATCTATCGCTTTGTCCGCAATGATATGCACGGCATTGGCCCGGAGACAGGGCAGGAGGCTTCCGAGCAGCCCGAGGCCACCTGATGCATCATTCCAAAGCCACCGAAACCCCCGCATCCGGGGCTTTCGGTGAAAGGAAAAAATTTTTGTCAAAGGGGTTGACATTGGGAGAAAATCTGTTATAATGATGAATGTTCCGCGGGTGTAGCTCATCCGGTAGAGCGCCACCTTGCCAAGGTGGAGGTAGCGAGTTCGAGCCTCGTCACCCGCTCCATGTAAAGCCTCTCTTGTCTCAGGATAAGAGAGGTTCTTTTTTTCGCCAAAGGGCGGAGGTTAGCAGGACCTCCGCCCTTTGTGCTATGATGACGGCAGCCAGGAGACCATGAAATGTGAATGAGGTGAGGACGTGAATGTAAACGTAATAAAGGCGGTCGTCCATGGAGTGATTCAGCGGGGAATCACCCAGGTGGAGCTGAAGGACAACGGCCATCTGGTTTTTACCCTGTCCGACGGAAAAATACTGGACCTGGGAAATGTGGTTGGCCGTGGGATCGAGGGCATCACCAGGACCAATTCCGTCACGGGGCCTGGGATAACGGATGTGTATACCATTGTGTACACAGACGGGGAAAGCCAGTCATTGTCCATATATAACGGCAAAGACGGAAAATCCGCCTATCAGTACGCCCGGGACGGCGGCTACACCGGAACGGAGACGGAGTTTGCCGAAAAGCAGTCACAGGAGATGCCCACGAAGCTGCCGAATCCAAAATCCCTGACCTTTACCGGCGCGGCAAGCGGAACCTATGACGGCTCCCAGGAGATCACGGTGAATATCCCAACCGGGGGAGGCTCCGTGGACCTTGACACCACTCTCAGCGTCAGCGGCAAGGCGGCCGACGCAAAAGCAGCCGGAGACGCGCTGGAAGAAAAGCTGAGCAAATCCGGCGGAACCATGA
>JBJDYK010000155.1:0-5736 GCA_051867275.1 Faecousia sp. | reverse complement strand
GCCGGGAGGGTCATGACCCTCCCCTACGGGTGCAGTGCTATAAATTTCCGTTTACTCCCTATGGGACAAAAAACGACGATCACAGAAAGGCTGATGAATTTATGAGGTTGAAAATGACCAAAATCGACCCTCTGTTGAAAAAATATCAATCCGATCTGGATTTGCGGATGGAGAACTACGCCCGCACCAAGTCCTCCCTGCTGGCCCCCGGACAGACGCTTTCGGACTTTGCCAACGGCCATCTGTTCTACGGCATCCATCGGTGCGGCGACGGCTGGGTCTACCGGGAGTGGGCCCCCGGCGCGGAGGCCATGTATCTGACCGGCGACTTTAACAACTGGGACCGGCACGGCTGCCCCATGGAGAAGCTGGAAAACGGCGTCTTCCAGGTATTCCTGCCCGGGAAGGACGCCCTGCGGAACGGCCAGAAGGTCATGGCCATCGTGGCGCGTCAGGGCCGGGAGCTGGACCGGATTCCCCTCTATGCCAACTATGTGGTGCAGGACCCCAGGGATTTTAGCTGGAGCGCCGTCATCCACGCGCCGGAGCAGGAATTTAGCTGGACCGACGGGGATTTCAAGCCGGAGAAAACCCTCTATATCTACGAGTGCCACATTGGCATGGCCCAGGAGGAGCCCCGGGTGGGTACCTATGATGAATTCCGGCAGCGGATTCTGCCCCGGATCAAGGCTTTGGGCTACAATACCATCCAGATCATGGCCATTATGGAGCATCCCTATTATGCCTCCTTCGGCTACCAGGTGACCAATTTCTTTGCCGCCTCCTCCCGCTTCGGCACCCCGGAGGAACTGAAGGCCCTGGTGAACGAGGCCCATAAGCTGGGTCTGACGGTGCTTCTGGACGTGGTCCATTCCCACGCCGCCAAGAATACCCGGGAGGGCATCAACCAGTTTGACGGCACCGACTACCAGTTCTTCCACGCAGGGGGCCAGGGGGACCATCCCGCCTGGAACACCAAGGTCTTTGACTACGGTAAGAACGAGGTGCTGCACTTCCTGCTGTCCAACCTGAAATACTGGCAGACGGAGTACCACTTTGACGGCTTCCGCTTTGACGGCGTCACCTCCATGCTGTACCACGACCACGGTCTGGGCACCTCCTTCTGTTCCTACGACCAGTATTTCTCCATGAATACCGACACCCAGGCCGTCACCTATCTCCAGCTTGCCAACGAACTGGTGCGCCAGGTAAATCCCAACGCCATCACCATCGCCGAGGACACCTCCGCCCTGCCGGGGATGTGTCTGCCCATTGAAGACGGCGGCGTGGGCTTTGACTACCGCCTGGCCATGGGTGAGCCGGATATGTGGATCAAGCTCCTGAAGGAGGTCCGGGACGACGACTGGGATATGTGGATGCTCTGGTCGGAGCTGACGGGCCGCAGACCCAAGGAGAAGGTCATCGGCTATGTGGAGTCCCACGACCAGGCGTTGGTGGGGGACAAGACGGTGATGTTCCGCCTGTGCGACAAGGAAATGTACTGGGGGATGTCCGACAGCCACCAGAATCTGGTGATTGACCGGGGCATGGCCCTGCACAAGATGATCCGTCTGCTGACCATGAGTTTGGGCGGCGAGGGCTACCTGACCTTCATGGGCAACGAGTTCGGCCACCCGGAGTGGATCGACTTCCCCCGGGAGGGCAACGGCTGGAGCTACCAGTATTGCCGCCGCCAGTGGTCCCTGGCAGACAATCCCAATCTCAAATACAAGTATCTGAACGCCTTTGAGGTGGCCATGATCTCCCTGGCCAGAAAGACCCGGCTCCTGGCAGGCAAGACGAAGAACCTGTGGACCCATCAGGGGGACAAGGTGCTGATGTACCGCCGGGGCAAGGACTACTTCGCCTTTAACTTTGACCCCAACCGCTCCTATGAGGGCTATTTCTTCCCGGTGGAGGAGGAGGGAACCTATGAGGTGACCCTGTCCACCGACGACTTCTGCTTCGGCGGCTTCGGTCGGATTCACCACCAGACCTATACCGCCACACGCCGCAGTGACGGCCGCCTGGGCTTCAACCTGTACCTGCCCAGCCGCACCGCCCTGGTTCTCCAGAAAAAGCCCAGCCGCAGGAAATAAAAGGTAGCCAAATGATCTTTCTTCGCAACACCCACTGTAGGGGAGGGTCATGACCCTCCCGGCAGTACGAAATAACATTTTGTACCGAACTTCGGCGAATACGAATCAAACTCCCTGCGGATTCGCCCACATTTGTTTGTAAATTCCGGTGCCTGCCGCCGGGAGGGTCATGACCCTCCCCTACAGTGGGTGCAAGCGCAAAAGAAATGCTCCCCATGACGCGGTCATGGGGAGCAACCCTTATGGGTCAGGAGGAAGAAAAGAAGAAAGCAAATGAAAGAGAATGGTTATTGGTCTACGAATTCCGCCGGGTCCACGGGGATGTCGTTGCAGGTGACGCCGAAATGGACATGGGGCCCCAGAGCCTTTTCCGTCAGGGCGGTCTGGCCTACGGTGCCGATGACGTCGCCCCGGCTCACCTCCTGCCCGGCCTTCACGCTGACCGATTCATCCAGGCTGGCGTAGGTGGTGACATAGCCGTCCCGGTGACGAATGACCACGGTGGTTCCCATCCGTTCATCGCTGTAGACGGTGTACACCGTGCCGTCGGCGGCGGCCTTCACCTGGGTCCCTTCCTCAGCGCTCAGGTCCACGCCCATGTGAACCCGCCAGTCCTGGGTGGTCTCGTTGTAGGCCAGCCTGTCGGCGGCGAAGACCGCCTCCACCTGCCCGTCCACAGGCCACATGGTTTTCAGAGGCTCCGTCTGGGGCGGCTCCGTGGTCTCCCGGGGAGGCTTGGGAAGGGTGCCGATGGCGGACACCGCCTCCTGGTTCCGATTGTCCCCGGCGGAAATCTGCTCCGGCGTGGTCTCATCCACCACCGCAGGCACATCGGCATCCTGACTTCCAGAACGGTAGTATACATAGCCCGCGACCCCGATTGCAACCGCGCACAGGATCAGGGCTATGTAGTAGCCCTTCGCCTTCAGGCCCTCCCAGGCCCTGGAATGTTTGTCATTGCTCATTTGTTAAGCACCTCCGTAAGCCAGTATGCCCCGGCTCCGGAAAGTTAAACCTGATTTGAAAAAAATTTCCATCTTGCGGGGAGGCCATGTTTGGGGTATGATAGAGAAAACACCGAAAGGAACGAATTTCCATGGTTTTGTTTGATACCCACGCCCACCTGGACGACCGCCGCTTTGAGGAAGACAGGCAAGCCCTCCTGGAGCGGCTGCCCCGGCAGGGACTGGGGCTTTTGATGAATCCCGGCTGTGATGCGGCGTCCTCCCGCAGGGCCTGCGAGCTTGCCCGGGAGCATGACTGGATTTACGCCGCCGTGGGCTCCCACCCGGACGCTGCCGACAGGATGAACGACCAGGTGCTGGAGACCTATCGGACCCTGGTTCGGGAGAATCCCAAGGTGAAGGCCATTGGTGAAATTGGCCTGGACTACCACTATGAGGATGTGCCCCGGCAGCAGCAGATGGTCTGCTTCCGGGCGCAAATGGAGCTGGCGAGAGAATTGAACCTGCCTGTCATTGTCCACGAGCGGGAGGCCCACGAGGACGCGCTGAAAATTTTAGAGGAATTCCCCGATGTCACCGGTGTGTTCCACTGCTACTCCGGCTCCGCGGAAATGGCGAAGCTGCTGGTGTCCAAGGGCTGGTACATCGGCTTTACGGGGGTCATCACCTTCAAAAACGCCCGGAAGCTGGTGGAAACCGCCCTGTCCATCCCTCTGGAGCGGATGGTTATCGAGACCGACTGCCCCTATATGGCCCCGGAGCCTTTCCGTGGCCGGAGAAACGACCCCGGCTACCTCTACCGCATGGCGGAAAAGCTGGGGGAGCTGCGAAATATCCCCGCCGAAGAAATGGCCGCCATTACCTACGAAAACGGCAAGCGGCTGTACCGGATTGATAGAAAAATTGTATCTATTCAGTCGTTTGAAAAACTTCGGAAATGATTGTTTTGCACAGTATCGGCTGTAGGGCGGGGGCATGCCCCCGCCGGGCACCGATTTTTGCGGTGCAGTTGTAACAAATGCGCATTTTCCACCGCAAATCGTCCATATTGCAAATTACAGATACTGCCTACAGACTTGCTACTGCCCGGCGGGGTCATGACCCCGCCCTACGATGATTCCGTAAACTCCAATTTGGGAAGGAGCCCCATATGCTGAGCAAAAATCAAATCTACACTGCCTTGATTACCGACTACACCGCCGAGGGGCAGGGGGTTGCCCATGTGGAGGGCTGCGCCGTCTTTGTGCCGGACGCCATCGTGGGGGAGGTCTGCCAGATTCAGATCACCAAGGCGGCCAAAACCTGGGCGGCCGGTAAAATCGCGCAAATCGAAACCTTGTCCCCCCACCGGGTCAACCGGGAATGCCCCGTAGGAAAGGGCTGCGGCGGCTGCGCCTTTCAGCATATGGATTATGAGGAGGAGTGCCGCCTGAAGGCGGAGCGGGTCCGTCAGGCCATGAACCGGCTGGGCGGGGAGCAGTTGGAGCGGGTTGAGCTTCTGCCGGCTCCCGATTGCCGCTGCTACCGGAACAAGGCCCAGTACCCCGTGACCACGGAGGGCCACCACGCCAAGGCCGGCTTCTATCGGGCCGGTACCCATGAGGTACTTTCCACCCCCCGGTGTTTGCTGCTGCCGCCGGAGATGGACGCGGTACGGGCCGCCGTCACGGCCTATATGGATGAGCGCCGGGTCAGCGCCTATGACGAGAAAACCGGCCGGGGTCTCATTCGCCATATCTATGTCCGGAAGGGCTGGGTGTCCGGGGAGCTTCTGGTGTGCATCGTTGCCAACGGGGACAAGCTGCCCCACTGGCAGGCTCTGGTGGAGCGGCTGCAAAAAATCCCCGGCTTTGCCACCCTGGTGCTGGCGGTGAACCGGAAGCCGGGCAACGCCGTGTTAGGTGACACCTTTCTCAATCTCTACGGCCCCGGCTGGATCGAGGATCATCTCTGCGGCCTCAGCTTCCGGCTGTCCCCCCGGTCCTTCTACCAGGTGAACCACGACCAGGCGGAGCGCCTCTACGCCCTGGCCATCCAGGCAGCGGATATCCGGAAAACCGACCTGGTGCTGGACCTGTACTGCGGCGTGGGCACCATCACCCTTGCCATGGCCAAGGCCGCCGGAAAGGTCATCGGTGTCGAATTGGAACCCCAGGCCGTAGCCGACGCATGGGACAACGCCAAACGCAACCATATGGAAAACGTGGAATTTTTCTGCGGCGACGCGGGAAAAGCCGCCCTGGAGCTGGAAAACCGGGGCATCCGTCCGGACGTGGTGGTAGTGGACCCCCCAAGAAAAGGCCTCAGTGCCGATGTCATCGAAGTCCTGGACAAAATGAATCCCCGCAAGCTGGTCTACATCTCCTGTGACCCCGCCACCCTGGCAAGAGACACTGCCCTCCTGAAAGAAAAAAACTTCACCCCCCACTCCGTCCAAGCGGTCGATATGTTCCCCCGCACCGCCCACGTTGAGACGGTTGTACTGCTTTCCCACAAAAAGCCAGACGGACATATCAACGTAAAAGTTGAGTTTGGTGAGGGTGAGGGAAAAGTTCCGCTTGATAATATCGCTAAAAGAGTTCTGCGTTGTCAAATGATATGACCCCATGGGGGAAGCCCCCCCTTGTGTGGGGAGAAAGATATTTCCCGAGGTCAGAGCGATAAATCCTTAT
>JBJDYK010000154.1:0-27344 GCA_051867275.1 Faecousia sp. | reverse complement strand
AACTAAACGCAACACACTTTCCTTTTCCTGTCGCGTTTAGTTTGAAGATTGAAGGGCAGGGGGTTTTTTATATTTATTTACAATTTCTTCTGTCTTTTTCCCCGGCTGTATGCTATAATGTTTAAGACTATGCCAATATAAACGCAAGGAAGGTTGCTTTACCTATGGGTATTTTTACAAAAATGTTCGGAACCCGCTCTCAGCGGGAGGTCAAGCGGCTGATGCCGCTGGTGGAGAAGATCGAAGCTCTGGAGGATGAGATGAAAGCTCTGTCCGAGGAGCAGTTGAAAGCGAAGACCGCCTCCTTCAAGGAGCGCTACGCCCAGGGCGAGACTCTGGATCAGCTTCTGCCGGAGGCCTTCGCGGTCTGCCGGGAGGCGGCGGACCGGGTGCTGGGTATGCGGCCCTATCGGGTCCAGCTCATCGGCGGCATCGTGCTGCATCAGGGCCGGATCGCCGAAATGAAGACCGGCGAGGGCAAGACCCTGGTGGCCATTCTGCCCGCTTACCTCAATGCCCTCACCGGTGAGGGCGTCCATATCGTCACGGTGAACGAGTATCTGGTCAAGCGTGACTCCGAATGGATGGGCAAGGTATACCGCTACCTGGGCCTGACCGTGGGCATGGTGGTTCCCGGCATGACCCCTGCCGACCGCCGGACCGCCTACGCCGCCGACGTCACCTACTGCACCAACAACGAGCTGGGCTTCGATTACCTCCGGGACAACATGGCGATTTACAAGGAGGAGCTGGTCCAGCGGGGCCACAGCTTCGCCATCGTGGACGAGGTGGACTCCATCCTCATTGACGAGGCCCGAACCCCCTTGATTATTTCCGGCAAGGGCGAGGCCTCCACCAAGCTCTATGAAATGGCGGACTTCTTCGTGTCCGGCCTGCGTTGCCAGGTATTCGCCAAAACCGATGAAAAAGAGGTCCAGGACGATTACGACTGCGACTATTTCGTGGACGAGAAGGCCCGCACCGTCTCCCTCACCGCCTCCGGTATTGCCAAGGCGGAGAAGTTCTTCGGCGTGGAGAATCTGGGCGACGGGGAAAACGCCACCCTGAACCACCATCTGAATCAGGCCATGCGGGCCAGGGGTCTGATGAAAAAGGACATCGACTATGTGGTGAAGGACGGCCAGGTCATCATCGTGGATGAGTTCACGGGCCGTCTCATGTACGGCCGCCGGTACAACGAGGGTCTGCATCAGGCCATCGAGGCCAAGGAAGGCGTGCAGGTAGCCAACGAATCCAAGACCCTTGCCACCATCACCTTCCAGAACTTCTTCCGGCTCTACAACAAGCTCTCCGGCATGACCGGCACGGCCCTGACCGAGGAGCAGGAGTTCTCTGCCATCTACAGCCTGGACGTGGTGGAGATTCCCACCAACCGCCCGGTCATCCGGAAGGACCACCCCGATGTGGTGTACAAGACCGAGGCCGGCAAGCTGCGGGCCATCGTCCGGCAGGTAAAGGAGTGCCACGCCAAGGGCCAGCCGGTGCTGGTGGGTACCATCTCCATCGAAAAGAGCGAGCTGGTGTCCAAAATGCTGAAAAAAGAAGGGGTCCCCCACACCGTTCTGAACGCCAAGTACCACGAGAAGGAGGCCCAGATCGTGGCCCAGGCCGGTAAGCTGGGGGCCGTCACCATCGCCACCAACATGGCAGGCCGTGGTACGGATATTATGCTGGGCGGCAACGCCGAGTACATGGCCCTCAACGACCTGCGCAGGCAGGACATTCCCGAGGAGCTGTTGGCCGAGGCCAATTCCTACGCCGATACCGACAACCCCGAAATTCTGGAGGTCCGCCGGAAATACGAGGAGCTGCTGTCCCGCTACAAGGGCGAGATTGCCCAGGAGGCGGAGCAGGTCCGGGCATCAGGGGGCCTGTTCATCGTGGGCACCGAGCGCCATGAGTCCCGCCGGATCGACAACCAGCTCCGTGGCCGTTCCGGCCGTCAGGGCGACCCCGGTGAGAGCCGGTTCTACCTGAGTATGGAGGACGACGTCATGCGTCTGTTCGGCACCGACCGGCTCATGGGCATGATGGACACTCTGGGCCTGGACGAGGACACCCCCATCGACCAGAAGATTCTTTCCAACGCCGTGGAGACCGCCCAGCGCAACGTGGAGGGCCGGAACTTCCGGGCCAGAAAGAACGTGCTGGAATATGACGACGTGATGAACACCCAGCGTGAGGTGATCTACCAGCAGCGGCGAAAGGTTCTGGACGGAGAAGATCTCCGTGACAACATTCTCTCCATGCTCCGCCAGATGGTGGACAGCACCGTGGCTTCCGCCATGGCGGACCAGGGCGGCATTCATACGGAGGGCGACCTGAAGGGTCTGCTTTCCCACTTTGAAAACATCTACTTCTCCAAGGGCGCGTTCCGGCCCACGGAGGAGGAGCTGCAAAAGCTGAGCCAGCAGGACCTGGCAGACCAAATTTATGACCTGTGCCTGAAGACCTACGAGGCCAAGGAGGCCCACTACGGCGAGAAGCTGATGCGGGAGCTGGAGCGGGTGGTCATGCTCCGGGTGGTGGACGAATACTGGATGGACCAGATCGACGCCATGGACGACCTGAAGCAGGGCATCGGTCTGCGGGCCTACGCCCAGACCGACCCGGTGGTGGCCTACAAAAAGGAAGGCTACGAGATGTTCGAGGCCATGATTCAGGCCATCCGGGAGGAGACCGTGCGCCGCGCCTTCCTGGTTCAGATCCGGACCAACCAGGAGCTGAAGCGGGAGAAGGTGGCCAAGGAGTCCTCCGCCAGCAGTGCCAGCGATAAGACCGTAAAGCAGCAGCCTGTGCGCAAGGCCAAAAAGGTGGGTCCCAACGACCCCTGCCCCTGCGGCAGCGGCAAGAAGTACAAGAAGTGCTGCCGGGACAAGGACATGGCCGAGGGCCGGAATTGAGGCTGCCAAGTGAGCTTTGAAACCGTTCATCAGGGGAGTCTGGAGTATCTCACAAGCTCTGTCATCCATGTTCCCCACTGCTTTACCACCCGCCATGGGGGCGTCAGCACGGGGAGCCTCAGCAGTCTGAATCTGGGCACCCACCGGGGAGACGACCCGGAAAATGTACTGAAAAACTACGAAATTCTGGGGAAAAGCCTGGGCTTTTCCCCGGAAGATACGGTATTTACAAGGCAGACCCACACAAGCCTCGTGGCCCGGGTGGGGCGTCAGGATCGGGGTGAGGGCCTGTTTCGCCCGGTGGAGCCGGAGCGGGACGGCCTTGTAACCCATGAGCCGGGGGTGGTACTCACCATCTTCATGGCGGACTGCACCCCCATTTTGTTTTACGACCCCGTGGCCCGGTGCATCGGAGCCGCCCACGCGGGCTGGCGGGGCACCGCCGCCGGAATCGCAGCCAAAACCGTGGAGGCCATGGAAAAAGAGTTCGGCTCCGACCCCCGGAACATCCGGGCCGCCATCGGCCCCTGCATCAGCCGGTGCTGCTTTGAGACGGATGGGGATGTGCCCCAGGCCATGGTTCAGGCACTGGGAGCTGAGGCGGAGGCTGCCATTGAAGGCATCGGTCCCAAGTACCATGTGGATTTGAAAGCCATCAATGAAATCTGGCTGCGCCGGGCAGGCGTGGAAATCATCGATATTTGCCCGGACTGCACCGCCTGCCAGCCCCGGCGTTTCTGGTCCCACCGTGTCACCAGAGGCGACAGAGGCTCTCTGGCTGCCGTAATCCGTCTGCCGGAATAAGGAGGAGCCCATGGCAAACAGAAAAAAAGCTGCCGCGCTGGCCCTGAGCCTGTGTATGCTCTGGGGCTGTACCGCCTCCCCCAAGCAGGAGCAGCCCACGGAGATGCCCCGGGAAACCCGGCCTGTGGCCCAGGAGTTCGCCCCCCGGGACCAGAGCTTTGGCCTGTGCTATCAGGCCGACGCCGGCTTCAACCCCTATACCTGCACCCGTCTGGCCAACCGGCCCATTCTTTCCCTGCTGTATCAGGGGCTGTTCTTTGTGAGTTCGGAGTACCGGGCGGAGCCGGTGCTGTGCAAAACCTACAGTTGCTCCGATGATTTGAAAACCTATGTGTTTACGCTGGAGGACGCCACCTTTTCCGACGGCAGTCCCCTGGGGGTGCAGGATGTGATTGCCAGCCTTCAGGCGGCCATGGGAAGTCCGGTATACGGAAACCGGCTGCGCCATGTGGAGGAGCTGTCCGCCACGGCGGAAGGGGCTCTGAAAATCACGCTTGATACCGCCTACGAAAATCTCCCCCTGCTGCTGGACATTCCCGTGGTCCGGGCACAGGATGTGGCGTCGGACCGGCCTCTGGGAACCGGCCCCTATACCCTGGAGGGCGCAGGCACCCTGCACCTGGCCCTGCGCAGAAACTGGTGGAGCGAATATCCGCCGGCTGTGGAATATGCCTCCATTGAGTTGTTTGCCACCCAGACACCGGCGGATATCCGGGACGAATTTGAGTTTGGCCAGACCGATCTGGTCTGCGCGGACCCCGGAGCCGTGTCCTATGTGGAATACCGGTGCGACTACGAGCTGTGGGACTGCGCCACGGGCATCATGCTGTATTTGGGGGTCAACGCGCAGGATGGAAGCGCTTTAGGTAACGCCACGGTCCGGGCGGCCCTGACCCGGGCCCTGGACCGGTCAGCGCTGACAGCCGTGTATCAGGGCTTCGCGGAGGAGACCTGCCTGCCGGTGTCTCCGTCTTCGGATTTCTACGACAGTACCCTTGCCGCCCGGTACGGCTACGACCCCCAGGTTTTCACCGCTGCCCTGACCGAGGCCGGGATGCGGGGAACCAAGGCCACCCTTCTGGTAAACGGCGACAACCCCACCCGGGTAAAGGTGGCCAATATCCTTGCAAGCCAGCTAAATGCCTGCGGTCTGACGGTCACCGTGGACGCGCCCCAGGGTGACAGCTACAAGAAAGCACTGAGAAGCGGTGCCTTTGACCTCTATCTGGGAGAGGTTCGCCTTTCCCCCAACTTCGACCTGTCTGTCTTTTATCGGGAAAACGGCGCGCTGAACTACGGTGGCATTGCCGACGCCACCATCAACGATCTGTGTGCCCTGGCCTTGGAGAACAGCGGCAACTATTACGACCTGTTTGAGGCGGTCCTGGCAGATGGACAGCTCTGCCCCCTGCTGTTCCGGACCTACGCCGTCTACGCCAGCCGGGGCGCCGCAACGGGTCTGCTGCCCGGTCTGGACAATGTGTTCCACACCTCCAACGCCCGCCAGCTCAGCGACGCCAGAACCGAATGGGTTGAACCCAATATACCTGACTCCACGGAAGCCACACAGGCACCGTAGCTTTTCCCCACGCAGCCAAAACGCCCTTGCGGAGAAACATCTCTGCAAGGGCGTTTTTATTTGGATATGAGAAGCCTGACTTTTTCTCGCTCAGTCAATATCCTGCTTCACAACCTCGGGAGGCTCATCCAGCAGCTCGGGGTGGTGAATCAGGCGCTTCAGGTACTTCACGACGGAGGCGTAGGTAAAGCCGTCGGCGATACGCTCATCCAGGGTGAAATTGACATCCATGTACTTGCGCTGGACCACCTCGCCCTCGTCCGTCACCTCATTGACACGGCGCTTGCAGCCGAAGGCGATGAACACAGGCAGATTGCCGAAGTCGTACAGATGGTGATAAATGGCGGGGATGCCTAGGGAGCCCATGGAGGTGATGAACATGGAGCCATGGAAGGGGCTGACCTCCAGCAGGAATTTGGGCAGCCATCCGAAGTAATCCAGGGTTCGCAGGAGCCACACCACAAACTTCAGGATAATTCCGGGGATCATGGTAAGGGCCCGGGCGGTATTGTCAAAGTCGCTGTTCAGGGGTGCGTTTTTGACCTCCTCCACCAGTTTGTTGAACTTCTCATAGACCTCTTTTGGAGTATCCGTAGGCGTCAGGTGGAGCTTAATCACGGAGTCGGGGGCCTCCACGGTCATCTCCTTCTTGATGGTCATGCAGACCTGGAGATCGTCTCCCCGGGAGTAGACCTTCTGACCGGCCAGGAACCGGTTCATCTCCGGATACTTTGCCACCACACGGGTGTAGGCCGCCAGAATCAGGTGGGTCAGGCCGAAGTTGGTCAGGCCCTCCCGCCGCTTCTGACGGATGTACCGCTCGGCGGCAGTGAGTTCAAAGGAATCGGAGAACAGGTTATCGGCGGAATTTCGGGTCACCATGATGTAGGGGGAAATCTGACTCATGGGGTAAAGGGTTCTGAGGCGGCGGCCATCGGGACGGTCGCCCCAGGTGCGGTGGTACTTGCCGTCGTTCTGCACACCGGTGGCCAGCAGAGCAAAGATCATACCGGCCAGGAACAGGCAGTCCGGCAGCAGCCGCACCACCGAGCTCCATACATAGGCAGGCTCCATCTGGCTCCAGCTTGTGGCCACCCGGACACCCACCGGTACGGTATACACAAACAGCAGAATCCAGAAGTGCCGGAAGCCGCCTGCCACCGCCACGGCATAAAAGGCCGCCAGGGTAAAGTACAGGAAGCAGTACAGGAACAGGCCCCAGCCGCCCATATCCGGTGCGCTGGCGGCGGTGTAAAGGCAGAAGTACAGGCCCATCATGAAGACGGGAATCGCCGTCTTATAGTAGGCTTCACGACCGTTTACCAGGCAGATCAGCGCAAAAAGCAGGCACGCAGCCGCAGAGAGGATGACTTGTCCCCAAATATATCCGCTGCCGCCCATCCCTTTCTGACAGGCGAATAGGATTCGGACCACTGCGGAGGCAACCATGCAAAGCGCCATCAGCCACGTCAGCGGATTTTTCCGGCTGACATAGTATCTGATTTTTCTTTCCATGGGGTCATTATACCAACGGGGCGTTCAAAATGCAATCCCTTATTCACAGTTTATTTATAATTTTGTCATAAACTTTGCATTTTCCGCACAAAAATAAGATGGTTTTCTCGCATTTTATTATATATAATAGACTAACATTATGAGGTTTTTTATGAGGTGATTATGATGCTGACAAACAAGCAATCGATTTCCGGTTTCCATGACGGGAAGGAGCCTGATGTCATAAACCGTATTCTGGATCTGGCCCAGATCCGGCAGGGGGTTCGGGTGCTGGATGTAGCCTGCGGCACGGGGGTTCTGTTCCCCTATTTTCTGGAGCGGAAGGTGAAAGAGATTACCGGCGTGGACCTGTCCCCCGGTATGATCGCCCAAGCGGAGAAGAAGTTTTCTCAGCCTAACATCCACCTGATTCGGGCGGATATTCAGGCCTGCCGTTTTGACCGACCCTTTGACCGGTGCGTCATGTATGAGGCCCTGGGCTGCTTCCCGGAGCCTGCCCGGCTGCTGCGGCGTCTTGCCGACTTCGTGAAGCCCGGGGGCCGCCTGACGGTGGCCTGGAGCTCCTGCAAGGAGGACACCAGCCGCCCCCAGCCTTTACCCCGGGAGATGGCGGAGCTGATTGCCCCCTGGTTTGTGGTGGATGTGTGCCAAAACGACGGCATCCATGTGATTTCCGGCGTCCGCAACGACACCCCCGTGGCACCCACGGTCCCCCGGGCGGATAAACGATGAGACGGCAAAAGCTGTCCTTGCCGAAAGCAGGGACAGCTTTTTTCATAGGAATTTCCCCATTCCCTATGCATAGGCCCGCTCTGTTCCGATGGTCATGATTGCGCCGATGGCAAGGGGCAGCAACAGCAGGGCCGGCTTGGTGAACAGCTCCACGCCCCCCAGGGGCAGCAGGTAGGACAGGCTGGCACCCACCGATGAGCCGATGGTAGCCAGAGCCGCCGGAACCAGCAGGACCCCGCTGCACAGCAGAATGGCGTCCGAGTTTTTGGCGCACTTGCCGGAGAGGTAGAAGCAGGTTTCCCCTGCCGCAAGGAGCATCAGCAGCTTCGCCCCATAGTACAGCACCAGGGTCTGTCCGATGGTGGTGGACCAGCCCAATGGCCGCATATGCTCCAGACTGGTAAGGGGCGCGTCCATACACATGAATTTGCCGTGATACCGGACGGTTAACAGCAGCTCGGTTCCATAGACCATGGCCCAGACCAGAAGGGTCCCCAGGAGCAGAATCCATTGCTTCCGCCTCCACAGCTTTCTTCGCCCGCCCGGGGTACTGTGCAGAAGCGTGTCCATGTTGTACTGCCGCTCCTGGGACGCCAGGTTCGACAGCAGCAGAGTGAGGAACAGCAGGGCTACCAAAGCGGTGGAGCGGTGGTAGTTCAGATAATTATTGCTCCAGATGGCCTCATAGGGCGCCATGGGAACCATCCAGCTCCCCTCCGGCGCCATTTGGGTCTTCCACAATAGGATTTCCAGGGCGGAAATCTGCTTGGAGTCCTGGGCATTGTCCATATCCTTTTGCAGGTTCTCCAGGGTTTCCTCCGTGATGGGGCCTGCGTATTTCTCCTGATAGTACTGGTAATACATATTCAGGGGGTCATACTTCCGTTCCGGGGGCTGCTTATACAGCATCAGCAGGAACAGTGCCGCCAGCAGCAGCGCGCCCTTGCGGCGGAGGAACAGCTTCTTTCCCTCACAGGCCAGCAGGGAACCGCCGCAAAGATGGGCATCGGTTTTTTTCGCCAGTCTGTCCCCCAGAGACAGGAGGCGGTTTTCCCGGGTAACGGGGTGCTTTTTCTCCGCAAGGAGCAGCAGCAGACCGGTGAACACCACGCACAGAGGCAGGAGCATCACCAGAACCAGGTCGCTGCCGGAAATCAGCAATCCAAACACCGATAGATTCAGGTAGGTGGTAAAAACCGGGAGGAAGTCCAGGTAGCTCAGCAAATTGCAGAAGCGGAACAGGGCAAAGGCGGAGCCGCAGGGAATCAGGGTGCAGGCAAATTCCACGCCCACAATGACACCGGCCGCGCAGAAGGCCAGGCCCAGATTGGACACGGCGGACAGCACCGTCCAGAGAATCAGGCCCACCAGAAAGTTGCCCATGGCCTTGACACCCAGATAAAAGATCCAGAACTGTCCGATGGTCATTCTGTACGGAACATTATAGAATTGGGGAACGGATTGCAGCAGCCGGTCCCACTCTCCCAGCCCGTGGTACAGCCAGCCGGAGAGGAGAATCTTTCCGCCGTACAGAAGCAGAGTTCCGAGCCATGCGGCTGCCAGCAGAAGCCCGATCCGCTTCCAGGCCAGCTTTTTCCGTCCCCCGGAGGCGGCGTGGATCATGGCCCAGAGGCCCTCCTTCCGCTCCGCCAGGAACAGGCCGCAGACCACCACCATCAGCAGCAAACTGGAGTAGTCCGTCCATCTGTCCGCGAAGACGGCGTTGACCGCCTCATCGTGTCCGAAGGTGACCTCCGCTCCCAGCATCTGGGAGAAGTCGTCGGCGGTTTTCACCGTGTTCTGATAGCCGAAGGTTTCAGGCTTGGCAAACAGGCTCACCTGCTGGAGCTTTTTGGCCTCCGTCTGCACACGGTTGACATAATCATCATAAGAGAGGAGATATTCGTATTGGCTCTGAAGCTGGCACATGGCGGTATACCGCTTCTGATTCTCCGGAACGTCAAACCAGTACGGGTCCTGCCTTACGGCTTCAGACACCTCCTCCTGGAAGGCCACCGTGCGGGCCAGGCCCTCCTCCCAGGGCAGGGGCGCAAGCTCCTCCACCGCCTGGTGATACGCATTGGGGTAGGTGCGAAAGTTACCCTCCGAGTCGGCCTGTTGGTAGAGGAAGAAGAAGCAATTGATGACCAGCAGGGCAACCAGCGCGCCCAGGAAGGTCTTTCCCAGTAAAACTCTCTTGCATTCCACCTCAATCCACCCCCAGATAAGCCATGTACACATCCTCCAAATCCTTACCCTGCACGGCGTCAATCAAGGCATCCGGTGCGCCGTGGGCCGTGAGGCTGCCGTTTTTCATCAGCAGCACATCCTGGGCAATGGATTCGATGTCGGAGACGATGTGGGTCGTGAGGAACACGACCCGATCCCTGGCCAGGGCGGAAATATACTGCCGCAGCCGCAAACGTTCCTTGGGGTCAAGGCCGGCGGTGGGCTCATCCAGAATCAGGATGCTGGGCTCGCCCAGAAGGGCCTGAGCCAGCAGCACCCGCTGACGCATACCGCCGGAGAAGCCGCCGACCTTTTTGTGGGCGTCGTCCTTCAGATTCACCACCTCCAGCAGCTCCTCGATCTGGGCCTTGGCCTGCTTCCGGGGCAGCTCCTTCACCTCCGCCATATAGCGCAGAAACCCTCTGGCGGAGAAATCGCCGTACATTCCCTGCTGCTGGGGCATATAGCCCACCTGGGCCCGAAAGGCTTTCCCCAGCTTCAGGATGTCCGTTCCGTTCCAGAGAATCGAGCCGTCATCCCGCTTTACGTTGTCCGTAATCAGGTTCATCAGGGTGCTTTTGCCCGCCCCGTTGGCACCCAGAATGCCATAGATTCCCGGGACAAAGGTATAGGAAAAATCCTTCAGTGCCACCTTTTCACCGTATTTTTTTGTCAGCTTCTCAATGGTCAGTTCCATGGTTTCCCTCCTGATTTTCAAATTTTGTCTGATGCTTATGGGTCCGGTCAGCAAATCGCAATTGCATCCACTGTAGGGGCTTTTATATCCGGCCCGAAACCTGATGGGATAGAGCAGAACCGCCGGAACACAAAATGTTGCGAATTCGCATAGGTGCGCAATTCGAACCGGTTTCCCCTGCCGGGCCGGATGTATCCGGCCCCTACAGGCGGACGGTTTATCCGACCGGGGGGTGGGTCGATGTTACCAGCCCTCCTCGGGGATGATGTCGTCGGGGATGTTGTATTTGTGGACTTCGATATGGCCGGTGCCAAAATCGGATTTCTCGATGTAATATTCCGGGACACCTATAAAGTTGGCGGCCAGCATGATGCGTTCTTCCGATTCGCCGCAGATTACACATTCCGGATCCAGGGTCATGGGATAATCCGGAGTTACCTCCCCCAGAGGTTCAAAATCCCAGTTGTAGAAGTACAGGGTCCTGTTTTCCGATACCACGCCATCCATACCTTCCTCCACGGGTACCCGCTCACTGATCACAAAGCAGTCCGGAAAACCGTGGAGCCTATAGCAGCCGTCCAGTCCTGTATCTGCCATGATCTCTGTCTGACCCGTGGCGTAATCCAGGCGATATATCTTTCCCTCCGTGATGTAATACCCGGCTTCCGTCCCGTAGTAACCCCAGTGGTCCGATACGCGGTCTACCAGGTGATTTAATGCGCCGTTATCCGGGTTGAAAATATATTCACCCCAAAGTGTTTCATTTTCAGAATCCTTTGGTGGTGCTCCCACAAGAATGTTGACTCCGTCACTTATCGCCATCCAGCTATCTGTGGGAGCTGGTTTTTCCATGGAGCCATCCAGCTTATAGTAGAATGCCTGACTGATCTCGTTGCCATCTTCGTCCAATTTATACAGAGCAAAGAAAAACACGCCGTTGCAAAATGAGGGGGTATAGGTGCCGGAGTAGCCGTCGTTTACGCAGGAACTGTCCAGTATCTTAACCCGATTGCCGCCATCCAGGTCCATTTGAAAGAGCTGTGTTCCACCGCCCAGCGTCGCAACATACAAATGCCCATTATAGCAGCAAATGGTCGTTCCGTTGGGGATGCAGGCATTGCAGTCTCTGTCCGAGTGGGTACAGTCCGGGCGGCCGCACAGCTTCACCAGAGTGTCGGAGCCGTGGTCGCCGTACAGGATATAGTTGTCAATTCCAACCGTTTGGCACATAAAGTAGACACCTGTATCCGTACACTCAAAGCTATTGCCAGCAGTCACAAGCCCCTGCTCCATAATGCCGGTACGGAGATCGGGGACAGGGCTGGTGCCTATATATACATTTTGCAGCGTGGTCGCAGTGGTTTCGGGCAGAGTCGTGTTCTTTACGGTCCGGCTCCCGCAGCCGGAAAAGAGCAGCGCAAAAGCAAGTATAGCTGTGATTACTTTCAAAAGATTTTTGTGCATATATCTTTCCTCCTTCTACTTGTTTTTAATATCATATTAAATTGGCGGCTTCCTGTAAATGGTTTCAATTTTTAAGAATTCTAAAGTTTTCCATCGCAGGAAGCGCCCGGGCTATTACCGTTTTACACACACCGCCTGTAGGGGCCGGATATATCCGGCCCGAAACCTGATGGGATAGAGCAGAACCGCCAGAACGCAAAATGTTGCGAATTCGCATAGGTGCGCAATTCGAACCGGTTTCCCCTGCCGGGCCGGATGTATCCGGCCCCTACAGGCGGACGGTTTATCCGACCGGGGGGTGGGTCGATGTTACCAGCCCTCCTCGGGGATGATGTCGTCGGGGATGTTGTATTTGTGGACTTCGATATGGCCGGTGCCAAAATCGGATTTTTCGATGTAATATTCCGGGACGCCGGTGAAGTTGGCGGCCAGCATAATGCGATCTTCCGTTTCGCCGCAGATTACACATTCCGGATCCAGGGTCATGGGGTAATCCAGCGTTACCTCCCCCAGAGGCTCATAGTCCCAGTTGAAAAAACGCAGGGTCTGACTCTCCGGTTCCAGTCCCTGCTTGTATTCAGTCCAGCGCATTCCTTCGGCAAGGGCGAAGCAGCCGGGGAAGGCATGGAGCTGATAATAGCCCTCCAGCCCCAGGTCCGCCAGCACCTCCTCCTGGCCGGTCATGCGATCTACGCGGCGGAGCTTTCCATCCGGCACATAGTAGTCTGCATCTATCCCGGAGTAGAGATAGTGCTCTATGGAGGTGTCCCCCAGATAGGCCAGCTTGCCGGTAACAGGATCCACCAGGTTAAGCCCTATGAACTCCTCATCTCCGCAGTCCTCATGCTGCCCCAGGGGCGTTGACAGCATCAGAATGTTATGTCCGTCACTTCTGACCAGAAAGGACTCCGTGGGCGCAGGCTTCTCCATGGTGCCATCCAGCCTGTAAATAAACGCATCGCAGACCTCTGCGCCGTCGTCCCCGGTTTTAAGCAGGCCAAAGAAAAGCACGCCGTTGCAGATTATGGGGCTGCACGTGCCGTGGTAACCCAGGTCAATATCGGAGCTGTCCATAACCTTGACCCGGTTGCTGCCGTCCAGATTCATGCGGTATAGCTGTACCTTACCCGCCGGCATGGTGGAAATATACAGATAGCCATCGTAATAGCAAATACTGTCCGCATCAGGGACACAGGCGTTGCAGTCCCCATCCGAATGGGTACAGTCCGGGCGACCGCACAGCTTCACCAGAGTATCAGAGCCGTGGTCGCCATAGAGAATATACACTTTGGAGGGATCTGTGGTCTTGCACAAAAAGTACGCACCCGTATCGGTACACTCAAAGCAGTTGCCAATCTGCACAACCCCTTGCTCCATAATACCCGTCCGGACATTGGGAACAGGGCTGTTGCCAAGGCGTTGGTTTTCCAGAACCTGGGGGTTAGCTCCAGACGGAATGGTGCCATTTGCGGTCTGCTTCCCACATCCGGAGGCAAGCAGGGAAATGCCAAGTAACGCCGCAATTGCTTTTGCTTTTATTCCACTCATAAATTATTCCTCCTTCTATTTGTTTTCTATATCATATTAAATTGGCAGTTTCCTGTCAATGGTTTCAATTCTTAAGAATTCTTAAGTTTTCAATCTTTACCTGTTCGGATTTAAAAATGCCCTGGCTCCCCCGATGGGAGCAATCAGCCGCATGCAATCCCAGGGAGAGAACGAAAAAAGTTTGCAATAAGGCGGATTTATTAGATGCAAATTTTCAACGATCTCTCTCCCAGTTACGAGCGGAATGGCCGCTACTCCCAAGGGAAGCCAGGGCTGCTATGTCATGGGCCGCTCAACCTCTGGGCTTATGGCAGGTTCAGAGGTCAAGCCTTCATGGGTTCAGACCGATGCCGTCTCCCTTCCTCAGGAAACATACAGGGTGCTAACCGTGGCGCTGGCAATAGTAAAGGTGCCGGTGGCGTTTTTGATGACTCCCGCATAGGTCGAGCCATTTACATAAACGTAATTGTCAATGGAAGCAGAGACACTCATGTTGGAAATCTCCCCATCTGATTTTGTTACGCTATACCGGTTGCCAGCACCATACGCAACTGTTGCACTGATTTTGGCACTGATGTTCGTGCCGGTCTTTCCATAGCTCATGGAAGCGGTAGCCAGGGTAGTAGTTGCGGAAACCGAGCAACTGTACTCATAGGATCGGCCGCTGGGTTCCTCAAACAAACCGGAATCATTCTTTCTGGTGGCAGAGCTGCTTAACGCGGAGACAGGCAGTGCCAATGCCAGGACCAGAACCAGGGTGACAATGAGGGTAACGGTTTTCTTCATATGTATTACCTCCTCGGTTTGTAATGGGCTGATCTCTTTCCGCTCCGGCTGGGATCAACATACAGCCGTCGGAGAATCGCTTCTCATAGTGTCCGCCAGCGGTACCGGCTGGCAGGCACTGAGCGTCCGAAATTCCACAGTCGCAGGCCACGCGCCTGTGATCCGGGAAGATGCCTGGGCTATGGAGCATGACGTCCCTCTCAAAAGCCCCGCATCTCCCATGTCATGATTATATAGCGACGATTAAATTTTGTCAAGCAAAAATTATAGTCTTATGACAAATAGCTACTAAAAAAATATTTGACAAGTTGTAAAAAATGCCGTATACTTAAGAAAAGATTTCGCCGTAAGCCGGTACGTCAGGGGGTGTTGCCATGGAAGCGGAAGGAACGAATGGACGGTCAGCCGTATCTTTGGAAGAAAATCTGAAAAAGGCACTGACGGAGCTGCTGGTGCTGTTCCTGCTGTCCCAGCGGGATTATTATATCGGCGATCTCGCCGCCACCATCAGCAGCCGGAGCCATGGCGCCCTCAGCATCGTCTTCCCCTACGGCGCAATCTATCGCATCTACCAGGCAGGCTATATCCTGGAGAGCGGAAAACGAAACGCCCCCGATGGCAGGCTGCGGCAGTATTACCGCATCACGGACGCGGGACGGGTCTATCTGGACCAATTGCTTGCCACCTACCGGCGCTTTTCCCGGGGCGTGGAGGATGTGTTAACAACGGGAGGCAATGAGGATGGAAACTAGCATAAAAAAATACCGGCGGTCCCTGCGCAGGCGTCTGCGCTGCCGCCGGTCCACCAAAGCACTGCTGATGGAGCGGTTCTCCGACTACCAGAGCCGCGTTCTGGAGGAATACCCGGAGCCCACCACGGAGCAATTGGTTCAGGCCTTTGGGCCACCCGAGGCCATGGCCAGGGAGCTGATGGAGGAGGTTCCACCACAGGAGCAGACCAAATACCGCCGCAACCGGATCGTGTGTCGTATCTGCGTCGGTGTATTGGCGGTGTTACTTATTCTGCTGGTAGCTTATGGCTATTATCAAAAATCGATCCCGGTAGAAGTAAACGATACAATTACCATTATCGACGAATCCAATGCCACAAAACCGGAGGTTCCATAATGAAAAAACTCTGTACATTCTTAGTATGTGCTATGCTGTTTCTCTGCATTGCCGTTCCCTGCTCTGCCGCTGACGCAGGCGCGGAGGAAGTTGTCTATTACAAGGAAGATGTGCTGGAAGATGGTATTACAGTCATTACCACCGTTACAGTCCCCGCTATCCAAGCCAGATCGTCAACCAAAACCGCAATTGCTACACGAGAATTTACACGCAGCGGCGTAACCATTGCGGTCATTGCGGTCACCGGCACCTTCCGGTATGACGGTACCACCGTCAGCGTGGTGTCCAAAACCGTCTCTCAGACGGACACCTACGACGGCTGGAGCTATTCCCAGTCCTCTTTCACCTCCAGCGGCGGCACCATCACGCTCACCGGCAAGCTGACAAAATTCCTCTCTTGGAGTGTCCCCGTGGAAATCACCCTTTCCTGTGACAAAAACGGCAACTTATCCTGATAAATCCCCTATCCTCACACCTCCCTGACCCGTAACAAAACCCGGCCGCGATGCTCCGTCGCTGCCGGGTTTTTTGGGGATTTCCGTATTGTTTCGCGCAGTACCAATGGTTCGACGCCACTGCTTTCAAAATTTCCAGTGCCCGGCGGGGGCATGCCCCCGCCCTACAGCAGTGCCACCAAAACAGGGCGTGGATTTGGTGCTTTCTGGCCGCGACTGAACGGTTACTACAACTCCAGCTTTTTGCCGTTCAGGGCGGCGTACACCAGGCGTTGGTCCTCATAGGACAGCTTCAGGGAGAAAAATGGCGCGTGGTCCCACATGAGCTTCAGAAAAATCCGGTCCCCCTCCCATTTGGGCAGGCTGTCCAGAAAATCCCGGCTGACCCACTGCAGGTCCCCCTCGTCGCACTCCTTCAGCTCCCCCTCAAAGCCCTGGGCTTCATACAGGTGCATATACTCCCCTTCCCAACGGTCGGAGACAAAGGTGACGATGCCGCAGTACCGGTAGTCCGTCAGGGTCAGACCCGTTTCCTCCCGGGCCTCCCGCAGCAGACATTCCTCCGGGCTTTCGTTCTCCTCCAGCTTGCCGCCGATGCCGATCCACTTGTCATGGTTCAGGTCGTTCTCCTTCTTGACCCGGTGGAGCATCAGCACCTGATCTCCCCGGGTGATATAACAAAGGGTGGTATTCTTCATTGGGGTTTCCTTTCTGAAAAGTTTCTATCCAGTCGGAAGTGATTGCTTTGCACAGCACCAACTGTAGGGCGGGGTCATGACCCCGCCGGGCACCGGTTATTTGCAATGCAGTTGCGTCAAATGCACGTTTCCCACCGTAAATCGCCCATTTTGGGATTGCTGTTACTGCCTACAGGCTTGCAACTGCCCGGCTTATGTCATGACCCCGCCCTACAGCGGGTGCAGACGAAAACGCACATGGATTCCATGTTTTTCGACTTTGACTGAACAATTACTCCGAAAACAAAATCTCGTCATAGCCGGTGTCCGGGTCGTCCTCCAGGCCATAGTGCCAGCCTGTCTCCATCAGCACCAGCTCGCAGGTGGTATTGACAATGGAGCCGGACATCAGGTGGCCCCCCAGAGTGCTTAAGTCCTCCCGGCTGAGGCTGATGTGCAGGTGGCACCGGGCATCACTGACGGTTCCCATAAGGCTCACGATCTCGCAGGGCTCCTCCACCTGCCGGATAGTTACCCCGGAGGCGTCCCGCACCCTGGCCCGGCTGAGGCAGCCCACGGCGGACAGCACCACGGCCCCCATCAGCTTTTCTTCCGCCGCTATGGATTGAATCTCTTTCAATAAATCCTGGCCCCGGCGCAGGCGGCGGCAGATAATCCGGCTCATGAACGCTGCACCAGGCGGATGGCGTTGTGGAGATTCTCGATTTCAATCTCCGGACTGCCATCGGCCTTTTCGCCGTCCAGGGTCCAGGCCATGGTGGGATCGGGCCGGACCGTCAGGTGGGACACGGTGCGGAAGGTCAGCATGGGCGACACATACCGCTGGGCCATCAGGGCCTGAATCAGATTCAGCAGTTCCAAAGCGTCCTTGGGCGGGCGGATCAGCATCAGCTCAAACTTCCCGTCCCGCATATCCACCAGCTTGGGGTCCAAGGTCAGGATGCCGCCTACGGAGGTGGAATTGCTGACGGCCCCGAAGATGTACTCGCCCTCAAAGCTGCCATCGTCGGTCTCCATGGCCACATGGGCTTTCGGAATCTGGAAGATTTCCTTGACCCCCGCCAGCACATAGGCCAGGTGGCCCAGCATATTCTTGACGCTCTGGGAGGTGGCATAGGAGGTTCTGGTAAAGGCGCCGAAGGAGGCCACATAGGAAAAATACCGGTCCCCGAACCGGCCCACGTCATAAGAAACCGGCTCCCCGTCCATAATGGCCTCCGCCGCCGACAGCACATCCAGGGGTAAATGGAGCGAATTGGCAAAGTCATTGGTGCTGCCGCAGGGGATATAGCCCAAAGGACAATCCACGCCACTGCGCAGCAGGCCCGTGATGGCCTCGTTGAAGGTGCCGTCTCCCCCGGCCACCACAATCAAATCCATCTCCGCCGCCCGGGCCTGCACCGCCTTGGCTCCGTCTCCGGGTCCGGCGGTCATATGGACGGTCACATCATAGCCCCGGTTATTGAACAGCAGCAGCACATCCGCCAGAACCCGGTTGGCCTTTCTGGTGCCCGCGAAGGGATTCATCAGCAGAAGCAGTTTTTTCATACAAGCAGTCCTCCCTGCCGGAAATTCATTCCAAGACATTATACCATGATGCCAGACTTTTTGCAATTCCCCACAAAGGGACAAAAAACGCCGGAGTCCGAAAACTCCGGCGTAATTCGTTATGGAAAAGGTCAGGCAGCGGGACGGATGTCCTTGCCGGCAAAGTAGTCCTTCATGGGGGCGTACAGAACCGCGGAAATCAGGATCGCCAGAAGCATGCAGGGGAGCATGTAGCTGCCATTGTAGACGATGGAGTACAGGGTGGCATTGTCAAAGGTGCCGATGCCAGGAATCTCCGTGGGAACCAGGATCTTGTAGATGGTGATGCCGCTGATGAAATGGACCACGAACCGGGCGAGGCACCCTACCACGGCGCCGGGGAAAATGGACCAGGGCTTGCCCCGGAACAGGCCCGCCAGACCCAGGGCAGAGAAGGCCAACAGATAGTCCAGCAGCATGGACTGCCAGCCCCAGGCATAGGCGCCGTCAAAGATCAACTGCAGTAGGCCAAAAGCGAAGCCTGCCAGCAGGCCCTTGCCCACGCCCCAGCGGACGGCGAACAGAACCATGGGGAACATGGCCAGGGTAATGGAGCCGCCGTTGGGCAGGTCCGAGAACTTCAGATAGCTCAGAACCTGGGCAACAGCCACCAGAATGGCGCCCTCACACAGAGCGCGGATGCGAAGATGGGATTTTGTCATAGAGAATTGCCTCCCAAATAATAGTAGCCGCATTGCATACCCGTCCGGATGCAACGCGACTACATAATAGCGAACGCATCTTTTCCTACGACGGTACGAACCGCATCAGGTTCCCGGGTCAGAGCGCGGATACTTTGCCCAATCTCAGCCGGTACGCCCGGCCCCCCGAAGATGGATGTGCTATGCGACTCCGTTCTCATTATACCATATGTTTTCCCGCCGTCAAGGCAAAATTCGCCCCCTTATTTCCCGCCCCGCAGCTCGATGATCTGATCCCGCAGAAGGGCCGCGTACTCGAACTCCATCATACGGGCCGCCTGGCGCATCTCCTTCTCCAGCCGGGCGATCTCCTTCTCCCGCTCCGCCTTGGTCATCTTTACCCCGTCCTTCCGGCGAACCTCGGCGGTGGATTTGGAGATTTCAATCAGGTCCCGGATGGACTTGACAATGGTCTTGGGCACAATGCCGTGGGCCTGGTTGTAGGCGTTTTGAATGGCGCGGCGGCGCTCGGTCTCCCGGATGGCGGCGTCCATGGCAGCCGTCACCTTGTCGGCGTAGAGAATCACCTTGCCGTCGGCATTCCGGGCGGCGCGGCCAATGGTCTGAATCAGGCTGGTCTCCGACCGGAGAAAGCCCTCCTTGTCCGCGTCCAGAATGGCAACCAAGCTCACCTCCGGCAGATCAAGGCCCTCCCGCAGCAGGTTGATGCCCACCAGCACATCAAATTTCGCCATTCGCAAATCCCGGATGATCTCCATCCGCTCCATGGCCGCCACGTCCGAGTGCATATACCGGACCTTGATGCCGGCCTTCAGCAGATAATTGGTCAGATCCTCCGCCATTTTCTTGGTCAAAGTGGTGACCAGCACCCGCTCCTTCCGATCCACCACCCGGTTGATCTCCCCGATCAGGTCGTCGATCTGGCCCTCGATGGGCCGCACCTCCGTGACTGGGTCCAGCAGTCCCGTTGGCCGGATCACCTGCTGGACGATCTGGCCGGAGCGGCTGCGCTCAAACTCGGCGGGAGTGGCGGAAATATAGATGACCTGGTTCAGCTTGGACTGAAATTCCTCAAAATTCAGGGGCCGGTTGTCATAGGCCGAGGGCAGGCGGAAGCCATAGTTTACCAGGCTGTCCTTCCGGGAACGATCCCCGGCGTACATGGCCCGAACCTGGGGAATGGTCACATGGCTCTCGTCAATAAACAGCAGGAAGTCCTTGGGAAAATAGTCCAGTAGCGTGGTGGGCGGCGTACCGGGGGCCCGGCCCTGAATCACCCGGGAGTAATTCTCAATGCCGGAGCAGAAGCCGATCTCCCCCAGCATCTCCAGGTCATAGTTGGTTCGCTGGGCAATCCGCTGGGCCTCCAGCAGCTTGTTCTGGCTGCGGAACAGCTCCACCTGCCGGTCGCATTCCCGGCGAATCTCCCCCATGGCCCGCTCCAGCTTCTCCCGGGTGGCCACATAATGGCTGGCGGGATAGATGGCCACATGATCCACATACCGCTCCGGCACCCCGGTGACGGCATTGATTTCAGAGATTCGGTCGATCTCGTCGCCGAAGAACTCCACCCGGATGGCTCTGCCGTTCCAGTAGGCGGGATAGACCTCCAGGGTGTCCCCCCGAACCCGGAATTTGTTCCGGGAGAAATCCAGATCGTTACGCTCATAGCGAATCTCCGTCAGCTTCCGCAGAAGCTGGTCCATGGGACGTTCCTGGCCCACCCGCAGGGAAATCACCATGCTCTTGTAATCGATGGGGTCGCCCAGGCCGTAGATACAGCTCACGGAGGCCACCACAATCACATCCCGCCGCTCAAACAGGGCGGAGGTGGCACTGTGGCGGAGGCGGTCGATCTCCTCGTTGACAGACGAGTCCTTTTCGATGTAGGTGTCCGTCTGGGCAATGTAGGCCTCCGGCTGGTAGTAATCGTAATAGGAAATGAAATACTCCACCACGTTGTTGGGGAAGAATTCACGCAGCTCGCTGCAAAGCTGGGCGGCCAGAGTTTTGTTGTGGGCCAGCACCAGAGTGGGGCGGTTTACCTTTGCAATGACGTTTGCCATGGTGAAGGTCTTGCCGGAGCCGGTGACGCCCAGCAGGGTCTGCTCCTCCAGGCCCAGTTCCAGTCCCCGGATCAGAGAATCAATGGCCTCCGGCTGATCGCCGGTGGGCTGAAAGGGCGCGTGCAATTCAAAATCCATCCTGCATTCCTCCAGCGTCGAAAGTTTGTTCGATGTCAGTATATCACAGCCAGTCCAAAAAGAAAAGCGGCAGAGTCCAAATTTATGGACTCCGCCTGAAGCGAACCCTATGCCCAACTCTTTCAAAATTTCAACTCGTCCTCTGTAGGGGCCGGATATATCCGGCCCGAAACCTGGCGGTATTGAGCAGAACCGACAAATCGCAGGGGTTACGAATTCGCATAGGTGCACAGGTTGAACCGGTTTCTGCTGCCGGCCCCTACAGAGGATGTCCGATAAACCGAAATTTATTTAGCCGCCTTCTAGTCCCGGCTGCGGGCCTTGCGGCGGACTCGGCAGTAGGCAGCCACCAGGATTCCAAAGGCCAACCATGGCGTCAGTGCCACTACCGGCGCCCCCCAGAGCATACCGGACCGACAGAATCCCCGGCACCACCAGGAAACCCATAGAACACAGGGCCGCCACGCCCCACAACAGGCCTACCATACACTGGCGGCGGAGGTCCGGGTTGGACTTTTCCCGGGAGGGCACCGGGGCTTCCCTGGGCTCCACCGTCACAGGCTCGATTGATTGACTGGCCCAGGTTCGGGACTTGGGGACCATGGGTTCCGGCGCGGGCCGGGAGACAGGCTCACCGTGTAATGCCTCCGGGGCAACCGGCCGGAAACCTTCGGACTTCCGGTGTACCTGCCCGGCGGGCTTAAACCAGTCTTCCGTTTCGACAGTCCTTCCGCTGATCTTCACAGCCGGAGCCTTCACAATGGACCGGATATCCCGGATCATCCGCTCCAGGGCCGCCGCCTTGTTCTCATAGGCGGGGTAGCGCTGCACATTGGACAGGTAAAAACTGAACGCATCATCCAGCACAAAGTCCTCCAGCATGAAGGGCATAATGATCTTGCCCTCATTGATGGCGCTGTCCAGCTCCTTGGGAACCCACCTGGAGGTCTGGGTCTTCCGGGACAGCACCAGGACAAACACCCGGCAGCCCCGGATGGCTCTGGGAATCTCCACGGCGTAGCTGGAGCCCACGGGAATGCACTCCGGTGCCATCCAGCAGGAGATGCCCCGGCCTTCCAGCACAGTCCGCACCCGGCAGGCCTCCCCATATTCATCTGTCTTATAGCTGATAAAGACGTCTTTGTTTTCCATGCTCTCTCCGCTCCAATGGTATTTCTCCAATCCGTCGTATATCATAGCAAATCTCCGGCCCAATGGCAACAGAGAATTTTCCGCATTCCGGTGGTTTAGGATATCTTAAAACATTCTTACTCATTTTTGAAAGATTGGGGGTAGCGATTCATTTAATATTATGGTATACTGTCCAGAAGAAGGTGGTCCCGTTCCGCCTCATCTGTACATTTTGACCTAAGGAATGACCGAAAGGAGCGAGCTGCTATCAAAACGACGTTGGTTATCCTGGCAGCAGGCATCGGCGCGCGTTACGGCTGCGGCATCAAGCAGTTGGAACCCGTAGGGCCCTGCGGCGAACTGATTATTGATTACTCTGTCCATGACGCCATCGAGGCCGGCTTCCGAAAAATTGTATTTATCATTCGCAGAGACATTGAAAAGGATTTCCAGGAGGTCATCGGGGACCGGATCGAAGCGGTCTGTGCCCGGCTGGGTGTGGAAATCGCCTATGCCTACCAGAGTCTGGAGAAGCTGCCGGAGGGCGTCTGCTTTACCGGCTCCCGGCGCAAGCCCTGGGGCACCGGCCAGGCCCTGCTGGCCTGTCGCCCGGTCCTGCACGAGCCCTTTGCCGTGATCAATGCCGACGATTACTATGGCAAGGAGGCCTTCGGCCGCATCTATGCCTTCCTGCAGCACTACAGCCCGGAGTATCCCGGCAAGCTGTGCATGGCAGGCTTCACCCTGGCCAACACCCTCAGCGAGAATGGCGCCGTGACCCGGGGCGTATGCTCCGTGGGCAGGGACGGCTATCTGAACCGGGTAACGGAGACAAAAAATATAGTAAAGCACCCCTCCGGCGCGGCGGTTCAGCCTCCCGAGGGCCAGCTTACCCTCCTGGACCCGGACTGCGTGGTGTCCATGAATATGTGGGGCATGACCCCGGAGATTTTGGACCTGCTGGAGCTGGGCTTCCGGGACTTCTTCCGGGAAAACGAAGCCCATTTGGACACCGCCGAATTCCTGATTCCCGTGTACGTCGACAAGCTGCTGCAAACCGGCCAGGTCACAGTCAAGGTGCTGCCCACTGCCGACCGCTGGTTCGGCGTCACCTATCAGCAGGACAAGCCCCAGGTGGTGGAAGCTTTCCGGGAGCTGGTGGCCGCCGGCCGCTATGGCCGCTCCCTCTTTGACGACCTGCTGGACAAGCAGGACTAAGCGGATGCCTTGCCATTCACCCCTGAGCCTCCGGCTCAGGGATTTTAATTTGGAGGATTGAATATGGATATGATACAGCGTCCCCGCCGTCTGCGGGGCAGCGACACCCTTCGGCGCATGGTCCGGGAGACACGGGTCCATCCCGCGTCCCTGGTCTATCCCGCCTTTGTGGCCCAGGGTCTGACGGAAAAGCAGGAAATTTCCGCCATGCCCGGCCAGTACCGCCACACCATCGACAGCCTTCTGCACCTGACAGAGGAACTGCTGGCGGCAGGGGTGGACAAGATGATGCTCTTCGGCATCCCCCTGGAGAAGAACCCGGAGGGCTCCCAGGCCTACTGCGCCCATGGGGTGGTACAGCAGGCCATGCGGGCTGTGAAGGAGCGGTTTCCCGGAATGTACCTCATCGGGGATGTGTGCATGTGTGAGTACACCAGTCACGGGCACTGCGGTATTTTAAGAGACACAGAGGTGGACAACGACATGACGCTGGAGTGCCTTGCCCGCATCGCCGTCAGCCAAGCGGAGGCAGGAGCCGACATGGTGGCCCCCTCGGACATGATGGACGGCCGGGTGGCCGCCATCCGTCAGGCGCTGGACCGGGCAGGTATGGAAAGTATTCCCATTATGTCCTACGCCGTCAAATACGCCTCCTCCTTCTATGGTCCCTTCCGGGAGGCCGCAGGCTCCGCCCCCGCCTTCGGGGACCGGAAAAGCTACCAGATGGATTTCCACAATCTCCGGGAGGCCGTGAAGGAGGCCATGCTGGATGAGGCGGAGGGCGCGGACATTATCATGGTAAAACCCGCCATGGCCTACGGCGATGTGATCGCCAAGGTCCGGCAGACCGTTCAGGTTCCCGTTGCCGCCTACAGCGTCAGCGGCGAATACACCATGGTCAAAACCGCCGCCAGGATGGGCTATATCGATGAGGAAAAAATCATCTGTGAAATGGCCGCCTCCGCCTTCCGGGCCGGCAGCGACATTTATCTCAGCTATTTTGCCAAGGAGCTGGCAGGCTATATGAAGGAGGGAAAGATCGGATGAGCAAGTCGGAAGCCCTGTTCCGGGAGGCCCAGGGCTATATTCCCGGCGGTGTCAACAGTCCCGTCCGGGCCTTCGGCTCCGTCGGTGTCTGCCCCCCCTTCATCGCTGAGGCCCACGGCAGCCGCCTGTGGGATGTGGACGGCAAGGAATACCTGGATTTTGTCTGCTCCTGGGGCCCCATGATCCTGGGCCACGACCGGCCGGAGATCCGGCAGGCCGTTCAGGAGGCCGCCGCCCAGGGCCTCAGCTACGGCGCCGCCACCGCAATTGAGGTGGAAATGGCAAAGCAGGTCTGCGCCATGGTTCCCGGGGTGGAAATGGTGCGCATGGTATCCTCCGGTACGGAGGCGGTCATGAGCGCCATCCGGGTGGCCCGGGGCTTTACGGGCAGGGACAAGATCGTGAAATTCGACGGCTGCTACCACGGCCACAGCGACTGTCTCCTGGTTCAGGCCGGCTCCGGAGCCATGACCGCCGGCATTCCCGGCAGCGCCGGCGTTCCCGCCGGCTGCACGGAAAACACTCTGTCCGCCCTGTACAACGACCTGGATTCCGTTCGGGCCCTGTTCCGGTCCAATCCGGAAAACATCGCCTGCGTGGTGGTGGAGCCGGTGGCAGCCAACATGGGCCTGGTACCCCCGGAGCCGGGCTTCCTGGAGGGGCTTCGGGAGCTCTGCACCGCCAACGGAAGTCTTTTGATCTTTGACGAGGTGATTACCGGCTTCCGCCTGTCCTCCTCCGGCGCGGTGGGGTTCTATGGCGTTCAGCCGGACCTCATGACCTTCGGGAAGATCATCGGAGCCGGTATGCCCGTGGGTGCCTACGGCGGCCGCAGGGAAATCCTGGAGGTGGTTGCGCCTCTGGGTCCCGTGTATCAGGCGGGCACCTTAAGCGGAAACCCGGTGGCCATGGCGGCAGGGCTCCAACAGCTTCGCCTGCTGCAAGACCATCCGGAGTGGTATGAAGCCTTAAACCGCACAGGCGACTGGTTCTTCGGCGAAATCCAGTCCATCGTCCGGGATGCCGGGCTGCCCTATACCGTCAATCATGTGGGAAGCCTGGGTTCCCTGTTCTTCACGGACCGCCCCGTTTGCAACGACCGGGACGCCAAAACCTCCGATACGGCCGCCTTTGCCGCCTGCTGCCGTCACCTGCTGCGCAGCGGTGTCTACACCGCCCCCAGCCAGTTTGAGGCCATGTTCCTCTCCACAGCCCACACAAAAGAAGAGCTGGCCACCGTTCTGGACATTCTTTCCGACTATTTTAAAGCTTGAAACAAATACCCGTACCGCGCTCATGCGGTACGGGTATATTGTATCGGTATGGATTAGTAGCTGGAGTTGTTGGTGGAGACCTTCATATCCTCCACAACCTTAAGGGCAAGACCTCTGCCCATGCCGTCCTTGGCGGTCATAGCCTCCACCAGGCCGGTGTACCAGGTCTCGTACTTTTCGGCGACAATGGCCTGCTCTGCCTGGTAATCCCGGTAGTTCTGCTGGCTGTTGCCCACGAAGTACATCACATGGACGCCATAACTGGTTTCCACCAGGCCGGTGTCGCCGGGCTGACGGTTCTCATCGAAGCACCAGTCGTTGAAGGCGGCGACCATCTGACCGGGCACTACGTCTTCATACAGACCGCCGTTGGTGTTGGAGCTGGGGTCGGCAGACTTCTCGTTGGCCAGAGCGGCGAAGCTGTCTTCCGTGGCGTCGCCGGCCTTCCACTGGTCCAGAATATCCTGAGCCTCCTGCCGCATGGCGGCCATCTGCTCGGCGGAGTAGACTGCGTTGCCGCTGGCATCGGTGCCGGCCTTCTCCTCATCGGTCTGAATCAGGATGTGGCGGACATTCACGGGGAATACGGTGGTGTTGTCGTTGGTGCCCAGGAACATAACCACATAGCAACCGCCCTGGTTGTCCATTTCAATCAGCGTAGCCTCACCCTCGGTGCGCTCCCCGGCGGTGAGCCATTCCTTCAGAGCGGCGGGGATTCTGCCAGAGGGGCCGTCCTCCGTCATGGTGGACTTCTCCTTTTCGGCAAAGGCATCGGCATTGCCGTTGACTTCCTCCAGGACAGTCTGGGCATCTGCCTTGGCGGCCTCGAAGGCGGCAGCAGTCTGCTCCTCCGTATAGTTGCCCTCGGCATCCTTCTCGCCCTCGTAATAGTCGTTGGTGCCGAAGGTCTGGTAGCGATAGCTGTAAGAGGTATAGTCCACGGCGTTCGCCGTCACCTCATCCAGAATCTCCTGCTCCGTGGCGGTCAGGGAACCCTCATACTCCGTCAGGTACTCGGAGGCCAACTGCACAACGGTCAGGTACTCCTTATAATTGCCGGTGTTGCAGCCCTTGCCGTACTGCGCCCGCAGCAGAGCGTTGCCGCTGCTGTAGCCGTACATGGCGGCATAGCCGTCCATATTGGAGACCATGGTCTCAATGCTGGTCTTGGACTCTTCACTGAGGGTGAAGCCATTGGCAACAGCCTGATCGTAGGCGGCGTAGACAGCCTTGGCCCGCTCAATGGCCTGGGCATAGTAGTGATCGGCGAAGGTGTTCTCCTCGTCGTACTGCTGCTGGCCCAGAGTCTTGGTGGTGTCCGCGAAATAGGGCAGGAACTGGTCGGAGTTGATGGTATCGGCGCAGAAATAGTTCATCTGGGCGGCGGAGATCTTATGCTCGCCTACGGTCACGGCAGTGAACATCCGCTGCAGCAGGCCGCTGTTCCAGACCGCTGCCGCCAGCAAGCCCAGAACCATGGCGGCGATGACGATGTAAAATACGGCAGACCAAATTTTCAGCCGCTTGGCGGCCTTCTCTTCCTCAGTGACGCGCCGCTTGGTCTCGGGGGCGGCGGCAGCCTGCTGCTCCTTGCGGAGCTTCTTCTGGCGGGATGCACTCATGGTTAATCATTTCCTCTCATAGACCTCATTTTTTGCAAAC
>JBJDYK010000153.1:0-5751 GCA_051867275.1 Faecousia sp. | reverse complement strand
CCGGGAGGGTCATGACCCTCCCCTACGGGTGCAGTGCTATAAATTTCCGTTTATCCCTGTATGGGGCGGGGGCGGGCTAGTCGTTCCCCGCTTCCTCCAGGATCAGGGCCCCGTGGAGGTAATTGCCCCGGCGGTAGATCACCAGCTCCACCGTGTCTCCGGCCTGGTACTGGCTCAGGACGGCGTTCAGGTCCTTCTGGCAGGTGATGCTCTGACCGGCAAGCTGGGTGATGACGTCACCGGCCTCCACGCCGATGGTCCAGGCGTTGGAGTCCCGGTCCACCTCCGTGATATACAGGCCCTCGGGCAGATTATAGAACAGCCGGTACTGGTACTCCATCTCGGCGGTCTCCACCCCCAGGCTGGGCCGTCCGGGTACATAGCCCACCTGAATCAACTGGTCGATGATTTCCCTGGCGGTGTTGACGGGAATGGCGAAGCCCAGGCTCTCCACGTCGGAGCTGTAGTAGCTGCCGATTTTGGCGGTGTTGATGCCGATGACCTGACCGTAGCAATTGATGAGGGGGCCACCGGAATTGCCCTCGTTCAGGGCGGCGGAGGTCTGGAGCAGGGTCATGGTCCTGCCCTGGATGGTGAGATTCCGGTTGATGGCGGAAATGATGCCCTCGGTCATGGTGCCCCGCAGCTCCTGCCCCAGGGGGTCCCCGATGGCCGCCACGGCGTCGCCCACCTGAACCGCGTCGGAGTCGCCGAATTCGGCGGCCACCAGGCCGTCGGCCTGGATTTGCAGCACCGCCAGGTCGCTGGTCACATCCTTGCCCACCAGCTCCGCCTCGCAGGTTCGCTCGTCAAAAAGCGTCACCGTGATGCTTAAGGCGTTCTCCACCACATGGCAGTTGGTAATCACATAGCCCGATTCCGACAGGATGATGCCGGAGCCGTATGCAGAACCGTTCCTGCCGGAGACCGTGATGGACACCACACTGGGGCTCACCTTCTGATAGATTTCCTGGTAGGACAGGCCACCCTCCTGGGATACGTTGGGCACCGCTGCCGGCGTGGTGTCAATGGTCCATTGACTGTCGGCACCGGTGGTTTCCGTGGGGGTCGTGGTCTCCGGCACGGTGGTGCTTTGCTGGGCAGGGACGGTGCCGGAAAGAGAGGTGCCGTCATCAGGCCGGTCCTCCCCGCCGCTTTCCGCCTGGAACAGCCGGGCAGACAGAATGGCGCTGCCCACCAGGCCGCCCAGGAAGATGCACAGCAGCATCACCGCAGCCAGGGCGCAGCCGTGTTTCTTGGGCGGGCGGGTATTTCCCGTTTCGTAGAAGCCGTCCTGCCGGTCAGACACAGAGGAATATTCCGGTTCTATGGGATTTTGATTGCTGTGAAACATAGACACACCTCGCATTGCCTGGGATTACAGGCTGTTGACCTCCGTCAGGGTGAAGGTAAACTCCGTTTTGCCGTCCCGGCTGGTGACGGAGATGTCCTCGCCGTGGCTGCATACAATGGTTTTTACAATGTAAAGCCCCAGGCCCCAGCCGTCCCGGTTCAGGCTCCGGCTCTTGTCGATTTTGTGGAACCGCTCAAAAACCAGAGGCAGCTCCTCCGGGGGAATGGTTTCGCCGGTATTGGACACGGAGACATAGACCTTTTCGCCGCTGGACCGCAGGCGCAGACCCAGCTCCCCGCCCTGGGGGCAGAACTTCACGGCGTTGTCGATGAGGTTGTAGACCACCTGGGTGATGGAGTCCAGCACGCCCCGGGCATAGACCGGGAACTCCGGGAAATCCACCTGCACCTCCAGACCCTTGTCGTTGATTTTCTGCTCGAAGGTAATCAGGGCCTGGCCCAGACATTCGGCCACGTCGAACCGGGTCATCTGGTCCTGTGGAATGCTCTGGTCCTGGAGCCGGGAGATGTCCAGCATACTGCGCACCAGCCGGCTCAGCCGCTTGATTTCGTCGGAAACCAGGGTCAGGTACTTTTTCTCCTTTTCCGGGGGAATGGTGCCGTCCAGAATGCCGTCCACATAGCCGCCGATGGTGGTCATGGGGGTCTTCAGCTCATGGCTCACGTTGGCCACAAATTCCTGACGCTGGTACTCGCTTTTTTCCAGGGAGGTGGCCATATTGTTGAAGGCAATGGCCAGCTCGTCAATTTCCTCCGTGTTGTGGCCGCCCGTAGGGACCCGGGTCTTCAGATTGCCCCGGCCGAAGTCCCGGGCGGCGTTGGCGATGTTCTTCAGGGGCGTACACTGGCTGCTGGTGACGACGGAAATGCCGATGACCGTCAGCAGCAGAATCACCAGGGCCACCAGCACGAACATCTCCGTAATCTGCCCCAGCATCTGGTCCACCTCCCGCACGGTTTCGGACACCAGCACCAGACCCACCACCGTCCCGTCGGACAGGGCAAAGGGCTGGGCCGCCACATACCGCCGGTCGCCGTACAGGTCGTTCAGAACCGTCTCCCGCACGTCGCCGCCGGACCTCAGCACCTGGCGCACATAGTCCCGGTCCAGGGTCCTTCCGATGTGGTCGCACACCGGCTCCCGGCAGGAGCAAAGCAGCACCTGCCCATCCGTGTCGCACACCAGGGTGTCCGTGCTGGACAGCCGGGCGGCGAAGGTCAGGTTCATGCTCAGGCGCATGCCGGCGGCCTCCTGTCCCGCCACAGCCGCCGAGGCGTAGCTGGAGACCAGCTCCGACACGGCGTTGGCGTTGGCCCGCAGATTCTCCTCCCGTTCCCGGGTCAGATACCGCTTGGCCATGGCCCGAAAGGACAGACCCGTAACCACCATGGCCAGCAGCATGATGAGGGCGGTCACGGAGAACAGACGGCCGAATGTGGTTTTCACGGAGTCGTCACCTCGAACTTATAGCCCACGCCCCAAACGGTTTTCAGGCTCCACTGGTCGGAGACGCCCTCCAGCTTCTCCCGCAGCCGCTTGACGTGGACGTCCACGGTCCGGGAGTCGCCGAAGTAGTCAAAGCCCCACACCTCGTCCAGAAGCTGGTTCCGGGTATAGACCCGGTTGGGAGAGGAGGCCAGGTGGAACAAAAGCTCCATCTCCTTGGGCGGGGTGTCCACCTTTTTGCCGTCCACGGTCAGCTCGAAGGCGTCCATGTCGATAATCAGCTTGTCAAAGACCAGCTTGTTGGCCTTCCTCTCCAGGCTGCCCACGGAGCGGCGCAGCACCGCCTCGATCCGGGCCAGCACCTCCTTCATCTCAAAGGGCTTGGTGATATAGTCGTCGGCGCCGTTTTTCAGGCCGGAGACCTTGTCGCTGGTCTCGCCCTTGGCGGTGAGCATGATGATGGGAACCTGACTCTCGGCCCGGATGGTCCGGCACACGCCCCAGCCGTCCATCACCGGCAGCATCAGGTCCAGCAGCACCAAGTCCGGCTTGATGGCCCGGAACTTGGACACGCCCTGACCGCCGTCGGAGGCGATGGTGACGGCGTAGCCCTCCTTCTCCAGGTATAGCTGCAGCAGCTCCGCGATATTCTTGTCATCCTCCACAACCAGTACGGAAATAGCCATAGAAACATCCTCCTCATTCCTCTTTTGCTGTAACTGTTCAGTCGCAGTCAGGCTTTCGAAAGGCAGCAAAAAAATCGCTCTTTGTAACACCCACTGTAGGGGAGGGTCATGACCCTCCCGGCAGTACGCAAAAACAATTTATGCCGCATTTCGGCGAATTTGAACCAAACTCCCTGCGGATTCGCCCAAGGTTGTCCGTAAATTTGGGCACCTACCGCCGGGAGGGTCATGACCCTCCCCTACATTTTGAGAAATCCTCTACGCGACTGAATAGGTACCTTTTGCTTACATTATACCGCGTTTTTTCTGTTTGGAGTGAACAATTTGTTAAGAGTTGCGGATGTTTTCTCCACTGCTCTTTCTCCGGAGAGGGAACGAATGGGTGTTGCAATTTTTCACAAAATATTGTATAATACAGATGCAAATTCTGTCCGATGTGACAATACATTTGTCCGTCTGAGGCAGAGCATTGAAGGAGGAACCTACATTGGCCAGAACACAGCAGGAATTCATGGAGCTAATCCAGGCGAACAACATTCAGATGATCGACTTTAAAATCGTCGACATCAACGGTCAATACCGCCATGTGACCATTCCCGCCCAGCATTTTTCCGCGGACACCCTGAAAAACGGCATCGGCTTCGACGCCTCCAACTACGGCTACGCCGTGGTGGAAAAGAGCGACATGGTGTTCATCCCCGACCTGGACACCGCCGTGGTGGATCCCTTCTGCCAGATTCCCACCCTGTCCGTCACCGGCAACGCCATGATTATCGACAATCCGGAGAACCGGCCCCTGGACCAGTACCCCCGGAATATCGTCCTGGCCGCCGAGCAGTATATGAAGGACACCGGCATCGCCGACACCATGCTGATTCTGCCGGAGTTTGAGTTCTATCTGTTCGACAACGTGGGCTGGGACGTGAAGCCCAACCACATTTCCATGCACCTGGATGTGAACCAGGGCCACTGGAACACCGACACCCAGGGGCAGGGCGTCATCGTCCCCTTCCAGAAGGCCTACCATGTGGCCAAGCCCTTCGACCGGGCCTATGAGTGCCGGTCCGAGATGTGCCTGGAGATGGAGAAGGCCGGAATCGCCATCAAGTACCACCATCCCGAGGTAGGCGCGGCCGGTCAGTTTGAGATCGAGCCTCTGCTGGGCCAGATGTCCAAGATGGCCGACGCCACCATGATGATTAAGTACATCATCCACAACGTTGCCCTGAAGTACGGCCTCACAGCCACCTTCATGCCCAAGCCTGTCTACGGCGAGGCCGGCAGTGGTATGCACGTCCATATGCTTCTTCTGAAGGACGGCCAGCCCGTGTTCTCCGACGACAAGGGCTACGCCCATCTGAGCGAGACGGCCCACTATTTCATGGGCGGCCTGCTGAAGCACATCGCCTCCCTGTGCGCCATCACCAACCCCAGCACCAACTCCTTCAAGCGTCTGGTGCCCGGCTTCGAGGCTCCCGTCACCGTGGGCTACGCCACCTCCAACCGCAGTGCCGTCATCCGCATCCCCGCCTACGCCAAGACGCCCAACCTGCGCCGGTTTGAGCTGCGGAACCCCGACGCCACCTGCAACCCCTACCTGTGCTACGCCGCCATCCTGATGGCCGGTCTGGACGGCGTGAAGAACAAGATCGATCCCCACGCCAACGGCTGGGGCCCCTACGATATGAACCTGTTCCACCTGTCCGACGAGGAGAAGGCCAAGCTGAAGGCGCTGCCCACCTCTCTGGAGGCTGCCCTGGACGCCCTGGAGGCCGACCACGACTACCTGACCGCCGGCGGCGTGTTCCCCGAAAGCCTGCTGAAGAACTTCATCGCCACCAAGCGTAAAGAGTGCCTGCAAATGGCCGCCATTCCCCATCCCGCCGAATTCGACCGGTACTTCAATCTGTAACCACCCAAAAACCGCGCCCCACTTTCGTAGGGCGCGGTTTTTTAGAAATCTGTCATCCTGCGCGCAGGATGACATCGATGGTGCCATTCAAACCGGCAAACGGAAATTTACAGTTATGCACCCGTAGGGCGGGGGCATGCCCCCGCCGGGCAGTTGCAAGTCCGTAGGCAGTACCGATAAACCGCAAAATGCACGACTTGTTGCAAAAATACATGTGTAACGCAACTGCACTTCAAAAAATCGGTGCCCGGCGGAGGCATGCCTCCGCCCTACAGTTGCGTAAACGGAAATTTATAGCACTGCACCCGTAGGGGAGGGTCATGACCCTCCCG
>JBJDYK010000152.1:0-5767 GCA_051867275.1 Faecousia sp. | reverse complement strand
TCTTTTCTGTTACAATTCTGTTTAAATTCGCTGTAATACCATGTCAGAAAATCCTCGTGCATTTCCTCTCCACGCATGCGGGCCTTGATTGCATCTTTCCGTGTCTCGTAGGTGCCAAGATTGTACTTTTTTCCTTTAAAGGTAATCTCGGCGTGCCATCGCTGGCATCTGCTGTCCTGATAAACGCCGGTGTATCCGCTGGTGTTGTTGCTGCGCCGTTTGTCTCGTACAGATTCCAGCATCTTCACCGAGGTACCGTCAATAAGCAGCAGGGCATCCTGAGCGCATTCCTGGCTCAGGCAGCCGCAGCTTTTTGTCTTTCCACTTTGCAGCCGCGTCTGCCCTACTACTGTTTCCTGCCCACAGTCGCAAAGACATTTCCATCGGTGCTGCCCATCCTTTTTACCGTCATATTCCATCACGGTCAACCGTCCGAAGTGCTTTCCGATCAATTTCTTCAAGGGGGGATGGGAGAGGCAGCCGCAGCTTTTCTGATAGCCCGCAGTAAGCTGGCCAAGGGGAACATCCACTTCGCCGCCGCAGTCGCATTTGCAGTGCCAGGTCACATTTCCCGGTCTCTGATTCTTGGACGGTTCCACGGCCACCAATTTCCCAAACCGCATTCCGGTAATGTCACGGCATCCGGGCTTCACCTTTGTAATACATCCACAATCCCGAACGGCCCCCCTTTGGAGAGCGCGGGTGTCCAGAAGAATTGTGTTGCCGCAATCACAGGTGCAATTCCAGATTATGTATCCGTTTTTCCGTTGTTTCGTGGCTGATTGCACCGTGAGATGGCCAACCTGAAATCCGATCGCAATTCTGGGTAATTTCGTTTCAACCATCTCAACCGCTTCCTTTTTCGTTACCGACGCAGTCATATCCGTTCCCGGAGGGGCTTTTCAAAAAGGACTTTCCGCAACACAGCCCTGAAGGTTCTTTGCATTCTGATTCCCTCATTTTTGACTTCCGGCTTAGGCGCCGGCAGCCTTTTTTCAAGGTGCTGACATGATCTGCAGATCTGTTCGCCCGGGATGGTGGGCGCGCCGCATGCTACACAAATATCCGAAATATCGTAATACTTAAAACTCATGGCTTTCCTTTCCTGGCGGCTGCGTTACAATGAAGGGGTATAAGAGACGGACAAGGCTCCTTCCGGTGTGCGGTAAACGTGGATTTCTACGGGGTTATCTTCCGCCCACTCCGGGTCCTGATCAGCCCGTTGCTTCCATTTTTCATAGAAAGCTGCCGTTCCGTCAAAAAGAAGTGCTTCCGCCTGCTCCCGCGCTTTCACGGCATCCTCTATGCGTTCATAGGTGCCGAGATAGTAGGCTTTCTTCTGGAACACAATTTTGGCCATAAATCTGCCCTTTATGAGATACACGCCCTTATGGCCGGTGGTATTATCGCTGGGGAGCTTTTTGCTACGGATCATATCCAGAGACGTCCCGTTCACATGGGTCAGCAGATTTTTCAAGTTTTCGTCATGTGCTTTTTTCTGGCAGCCGCAGCTTTTTATGTTGCAGTAAACCAGATCGTTATAGGCAATGTCAATCTCATTGCCGCAATCGCAGCGGCAGTGCCAGATCACGGAACCCCGTGGGCTGCGGGCGGAGGTGGGATATAGGGCGGTCAGGAGATTGAATTTTTGGCCGGTGATGTCTGCGGTGAAGTGATTTTTCCCATGGGCCTTACTGCCGCAGTGGGTTCTGCGCCCGGTGACAAGCAAGGTCCCGGGGACCTCGTAGCTGTTGCCGCAATCACATCTGCACAGCCACCGGATTCCCCCGTTTTTCCGCCGGTTCGGGGCTCTGGCGATTACCGTCAGGGAACCAAAGGTCATGCCCTCCAAGTCAAGCGCCACGGCCTGACGGGCGTTTTCCTTCCGGACACATCCGCAGCTTCGGGAGCCTCCATATCGCAGACTCCGTTCCAGCACATAGCGCATTGTTCCGCATTCGCAGCGGCAGAGCCACTTTCTTTCGCCGTTGGAAGTCAGCAGCGAATCACGCAGCACCATCCACCGGCCGAATTTCCGCCCGGTCATGACCTGGGAGGGTTCCGCAGACTCATGCCTCTGGTCCAAAATATAGTCCCGTCCCAGGGCGAAACCCGGGTTCTCATAGTGATCCATGTTCATCGCCTACCTTCCATACAGCTTCAGCCCACCCATGCCGCTACAGCGCTCACGGATGGGCTGATTGGATTTATTAGATATCTGAAGGCTCGTCCGGCGTGGTCGGCTCGTCCGGGGTAGTCGGCTCGTCCGGGGTGACCGGCTCGTCCGGGGTGGTCGGCTCGTCCGGGGTGACCGGCTCGTCCGGTGTCAGAGCTGCGGGGGAAATGCCCTCGTCATCTTCCGGTACATCGTTTGCGCTGCCGCCGCTATGACCAGGTACTACTGCGTAATAGGTAGTGGCTTCAGTTACGGAAGCCTGATAGCTTGCTACTTCTGCGGGGGTCATACCGGCGCTTCCGCTGGTATACCACTCGCCGTCCGCGCCGGTAATATTGGCACTGTTCGGAACAGGCAGGTAGCAGGTTGAACCTGAAACAAATTGGAAGTCTTTGCCCAGTGTGACCTGGCTCAACTTATAACAGTTCCGGAACATCCCCATACTATCGGCCACTTTCCCGGTATTGAAGCTGGACAGATCCAGCTCAATCAGACTGCCGCAGCCGTGAAACATATTGCTCATATTTTTGACGCTGGACGTATTGAAGTATGCCATATTCAGTGAACTTGCTCTGCAGCCATAAAACATGTAGCTCATGCTGGTGACACTGGAAGTATCGATCTTATTGAACGCAATGCTGGTAACTGCACTCAATTTTGTTCTATCACCGCTCAATTCACTCCCGGCGAAAAGCAAGGAGGAATCCGCTGGGAAAGCGACAACGTTGTTATTCTCTGCAAGAATATAGGCGGTCGAGCCGTTCACAAACAGCTTGACGCCTTCGGAATAGCTGCTCCCGGACTTCTCGCCGATGTTTGTGCCGCTGGCCCATGTCTGACCAGCCAGGTTGGCAGACTGCGCATTGAAGCTGTCGATGACCAATGCGCTTGGTTCACCGGAAAGCTGCGTGTACCAGGTATTATCCAGGGTTACTAATGCCTGCGGAGCATCCGCCTTCACCGCGTAATAGGTAGTAGCTTCGGTCACGGTTGCCTGGCGGGCCGCTACTTCCTCCGGGGAGAAACCGGTGGCCTGATCTGTGTACCACTTGCCGTCCGCGCCGGAGATGCTGGCGTCTGTCTGCTCGGGCAGGTAGCTGTTCGTACCAACAAACCGGAAATTCGCCCCCAATGTTACCTTACTAAGATTGTTGCACGAGAAAAACATCGAGCTCATTTCAGACACATTGACGGTGTTAAAGCTGCTCAGATCCAGTTCTCCCAACCAATCGCACATGAAAAACATATTGGCCATATTGGTAACTTTGGACGTATCAAATTTTGTGAGATCCAGTGCAACGATGCCTCTGAGCATAGAAAACATGGAACTCATATTCGTAACATTGCTGGTATCAATATTCCCGAAATGGATGCGCCTGACAATGGTCCTGTTGGTATTGGTGCTGGGAGCATATACAGAAACACCTTCCGGCCCTACCGGGTCTCCGGTTCCCAGGCCACTGAACAGGGAGCTGGAATTCTCCGGGAAGATTACAGGTGCATCTCCTTCAGCGAGAATATAAATATTGGTTCCACTCACAAACAGCTTTACTCCGTCAGTTTTATTGCCTTCTGCGTCCTCCGCACCGACGCTGACGCCGTTCTCCCATGTCAGATTTGCAGAGCCGGACAGGTTGTTAAAGCTGTCCATGTACATATCTATGTCACCGGTTGGGAGCGTAGTGGCCGCCGCAAAGTTTTTGCTCAGTACAGTGCTCGTTTGAGCCGGACTGGCAGCGCTAATGTCCAGCGTCACCGTGCCAACATCCCGCGTTTCGGTGTACTTGCCCAGAGTGAAGCCAGCGGGGATCAGAAAAAGCACCGCCAGCACAAGAAGAAGCCATTTCTGTTTCAAAATTTTCTGTTTCATAGCGCTCCCTCCTTAATCGACCTGTTCCACATGGACCTGTATGGTCACACCCGCCGTCTGCGTCTCTGCGCCCTCCAGGGCATAGAAGGTCAGCGTGCAGGTTTCTTTCTTGCCAATGCCCAGTTCTTCCGCAGTGAAAGTCAGGGTGCCACTCCCGTTAGAGGTGAGGGTCTGTGTGCCGAGCGTTGCTTTCACATTGGCGGGCACACCGCTGACAATGACGCTGTACTTCACCAGGACCTCAGAATTATTGGTCACGCTGAACTGGTATGTACCGGTGGAGCTAGCATCCCCGGCGGTCAAATCAATCCTCTGCGCCTGTCCTGTTACCTCAGTCGCCGCCACATCAAACTTCGCCACACGGGCGGTGGCGGTTCCGGAGGCTGTGGTGGTATAGCGGGCAAGGCTGCCGCCTCCAAAGGCCAAGGCGGCAACCAGCAGATATACCAGCCATGCCGACAGTGGCAGCCGCGCTTTCTTCCCGTTTTTTCTATGTTCGGCACGATTATTTAATAAATTTGCCATGGTACCTTCCTCCTGTATTCTTTGCCCTTATTCTCTCCGCCAGGGTAGGAAATTCGATCAGCAAAAGCCCAATCAGCACAAGACTGGCCATGCCCAGGGGCGTCCTCAAATACGCAATGAGCAGCCCGATTTTCGGGACCACCAGCACAACGCGTCCAATCACGCGCTCCTCCGGCACCGGGTCCAGGTCAGCGGCATTGTTGGCATCACCCTTGGTGATGTAGCCGCCGTCGGATCTATCCACGATCCGGTGGGTCACCACGCTGCTGCCGCTCTCGAAAACGATGATATCGCCGGGGACATAGCTTTCCTGCCGGTGGGCTACAACCATATCATCGATCTCGATGCTACCGGACATACTGCCAGAAACTACAACCGCCATGGAATAGCCAAATATGGTAGGCTGGGGCTTCCCGGTGATGGCTTTCGCAGCAATCAGATATAGATTACAAATGAGAAGCGTTGCCAGCAGGAACGTCAGCACAATGCTGATGGTTCGTCCCACAAGTCTTATTGCCCGCATTTGCGCTCCCTTCTTCTTTCCAAAAGCAGCAATACCAGCATAACCGCACTGACGCACATCAGGGCCACATAGATACCCAGGCTGCCGTCATCCCCGGTTCTGGGAGGCTCCGGAGAAACATAGCTGTTGCCGTCCTCCACCACGATGTAGAGGCCCACATTGACATCCGTGTCCTGGCCCAGGCTGGCGCGGTCGCCGACTGCGGAGTCGATGAGATCCTGTTCCGGGCCGTTATCATACTGCCACATCCAGTCGATGTCGAAATCCTGGAATTCTCCGCCCTTGACCGTACCGGTGACGGCCCGGAGCACCTGCTCCGGCTTTACACCCTCCGGAAGGGGGTAGTCCGCCGTGTTGACAAGGTCGCCGGACACCGCCGTATGGATGGCCATATCCGGGTCGCTCAGAATCCGGTACAGAACGGCCTTGTAGGTGACGGAGCCGGTAACGCCGTTTTTCAGCCGGACAATAGACTGTTCCCCGGTGCCGGGGGCAACCACCTTATCGCCGTTGCCGGACTTCACACTGTCATACTCGGACGTAAACAGGGTAAAACAGGCAGTTCCGTTGGCATCCACGCCGGTGGCCTGGTCCCAGGTCAGCGCGCCTTTGGTATAGGTCAGCACATGGGCGGGGCTTTCGCTGCGGCCGGCCCAGCTCTTCCCCAGAACGA
>JBJDYK010000151.1:0-5812 GCA_051867275.1 Faecousia sp. | reverse complement strand
GACCCGCACCTATAGATATATGCCGTAGGGGTCGGCCTCCCGGACGACCCGCACCTATAGATATATGCCGTAGGGGTCGGCCTCCCGGACGACCCGCACCTATAGATATATGCCGTAGGGGTCGGCTTCCCAGACGACCCGCGCAGGCACTGATTTTCACACCGAAACGTCACCCCGGCATTCGGGTCGTCCAGGAGGCCGACCCCTACGCGTGAAAACCGGGGCCCATATGGATTCGCCGGAGTGCATTCTGTTCGGATGATGTCCGGCGGTTGCTGCCCCATACTACTTTGTTCCCTTTGCGCCGCACCCCCCTGTCATCCTTCGCTTCGCTCAGGATGACAGGGGGGTGTGAAAAATTGGGTTGCTATTTGGGGGAAATGGGGTATAATGGAGTAAAATACGGGGCAATGCCCTGATGATGAGGTGCCGATTATGGAAACCAAAGAAAAGCTGAACCTGACCATGCTGTGCGATTTTTATGAGCTTACCATGGGCAACGGCTACTTTGCCTCCGGCTATAAGGACCGCGTCTGCTATTTCGACGTTTTCTTTCGCAAGTGTCCCGACGGCGGCGGCTTTGCCATCGCGGCCGGTCTGGAGCAGATCATTGACTACATCGAAAATCTTCATTTCAGCCCCCAGGACATCGAGTACCTCCGGGGCCGGAAGCTGTTCTCCCCGGAGTTCCTGGATTATCTGCGGAACTTCCGCTTCACCGGCGACATCTGGGCCGTGCCGGAGGGAACCCCCATTTTCCCCCATGAGCCGATTATCACCGTCCGGGCCCCCGCCATTGAGGCCCAGCTCATTGAGACCTTCCTGCTGCTGGCCATCAACCACCAGAGCCTCATTGCCACCAAGGCCAACCGGGTGGTCCGTGCCGCCGACGGCAGGACGGTGCTGGAGTTCGGCTCCCGCCGTGCCCAGGGCGCCGACGCCGCCATTCTGGGGGCCCGTGCCGCCTACATCGGCGGCTGCCACGGCACCGCCTGCACCATCTCCGACCAGCTCTACGGCGTGAAGGCCGGAGGCACCATGGCCCACGCCTGGGTGCAGATGTTCGATTCTGAGTATGAAGCCTTTAAAACCTACTGCCAGCTTTATCCCAACAACGCCACCCTGCTGGTGGATACCTACAACACCCTCCACTCCGGCGTCCCCAATGCCATCCGAGCCTTCAATGAAGTGCTGAAGCCCCTGGGTATCACCAAATGCGGCATCCGGCTGGACTCCGGCGACATGGCCTACTTAACCCGCAAAGCCCGGAAAATGCTGGACGAGGCCGGTTGGACGGAGTGCAAAATCTCCGTGTCCAACGCCCTGGACGAGTATCTCATCCAGGACCTGCTGCGGCAGGGGGCCTGCATCGATATGTTCGGCGTGGGCGAGCGGCTGATTACCGCAAGGAGCGAGCCTGTCTTCGGCGGCGTGTACAAGCTGGCCGCCGTGGAGGACGAAGCCGGCCATATCATTCCCAAAATCAAGATTTCCGAAAACGTGGGGAAAATCACCAACCCCCACTTCAAAAAGCTCTACCGCTTCTACGGCAACGACACCGGCAAGGCCATTGCCGACTACCTGTGCCTCCACGACGAGACCGTGGACGACTCCAGGGACCTGAAGATTTTCGACCCGGAGGCCACCTGGAAAACCAAGACCGTCTACAACTTCACCGCCAAGGAGCTGCAGGTGCCCATCTTCAAGGACGGAAAGCTGGTCTACAGCCGTCCCTCCCTGGAGGAAATCCGGACCTATTGTGCCCAGCAGGTGGACACCCTGTGGGACGAGGTCAAGCGTTTTGACAATCCTCACACCTATTATGTGGATTTGTCCCAGAAGCTGTGGGATATCAAGTACACCATGCTCAAGCGCCATGGGTAAGCTGTCTCCCACCCGGCAGGCCGCCCTGGGAGGCGTGCTGGCGGCCCTGGCCGTGACGGTGATGGCCCTGGGGGGCTTCATCCCCGTGGCCACCTACTGCACCCCGGTGCTGGCGGCCATGCTGCTGCTGCCCGTGGTGGAGCTGTGCCGGAAGCCCCTGGCCTGGGCCTGGTATGTGGCCGTGGCGGTGCTGTCGGCCCTGCTGTGTCCCGACGTGGAGGCGGCGGTGCTGTTCGCCTGCCTGGGCTATTATCCCATTCTTCAGCGGGATTTGCACCGGGTCCGCAGGAGGCCCCTGCGCATTATGCTTAAGCTGCTGGTGTTCAACGTTGCCGTCGTGGTCATGTACGTCATCCTGATTTTCCTGCTGGGGCTGGAAAACGTGGCCCGGGAATTTACCCAGGAGGCCCCCTGGGTGCCGGTTCTGGCCTGGCTCCTGGGCAACGTGACCTTCTGCCTGACGGACCTGGTGCTGCTGCGCTTCGCCGCCCTCCTGAAAAACCGCCTGAAAAAACAACGCTGACACCGTTTCATGAAATAAGCCCACCGTAGGGGAGGGTCATGACCCTCCCGGCAGGTTGCGCCGATTCAAGCCGCGCACCCATGCGAACTCGTAACATCCTGCGTTTTGCCGGTTCCGCTCTATCCCGCCAGGTTTCGGGAGGGTCATGACCCTCCCCTACGGGTGCGGCGGAGATTTGTAAAAATTGCATATATTTTTTGATTTTCCCTTGCGTATTTCCTGCAAACATGATAAAATGGGCAGCATCTTTTGCAATTTATCTACAGGAGGTGTCCCCCTTGGACTATTCCGGCATTGCGCTGTTCTCGGACCTGGACGGTACGCTGTTCAACTCCAATCGCCAGGTCTCCCCGGAAAACCGGCAGGCCCTGGAGCGTTTCATTGCCGGCGGCGGCCTGTTCGGCATCTCCACCGGCCGCTCTCCTTCCAACTCCCTGGCCCTTATGCCCGGCGTGCCCATCAATACCTGGTCCGTGGTCCTGAACGGCGCCGAGGCCTACCAGTTTTCCACCGGCACCGTGGCCTTTCCCCAGACCCTGACCCATCTGCGGATGGCGGTGTTTGTGAAGGAGGTACTGGAACGGCTGCCGGATGTGAATGTGCTGCTGTGTTCCGAGAGCCGGCTGCTGTTTCTGTCCCACCGGGACCGGGTGGACAGGCGGTTCTGGGACTCTCATCAGCCCGCCCGCTTCTGTTCCCTGGGGGAGGCCCTGCATTATCCCTGGCTGAAGGTGATGTTCTGCGCGCCCCGGGAGGTACTGGAGCGTCTGGAAAGGGGCGCGCAATCGCGGGGCATCTTTGACATTTGCGACCGGGTCTACACCAATGTCAACTATCTGGAATTTCTGCCCGTAGGGGCCAACAAGGGGGTCTGCCTCCACAAGCTCCGGAACATGGAGGAGCTGCTGGGCCGGAAATTCGTGGCCGTGGGGGACTGGACCAACGACCTGGAGCTGCTGCGGGAGGCCGATGTGGCCGTGGCGGTGGAAAACGCCCTTCCGGAGGTAAAAAGCCTGGCCGATTACATCACCTGCTCCCATGACGACCACGCCATTGCCTACCTCATCGACCGGATTCTTCCCGCATTATGAGTATTTTACCATTGCACCTGTAGGGGAGGGTCATGACCCTCCCGGCGGCAGGCACCCGCGATTTCCAACCACTTTGGGCGAATCCGCATGGGGCTTGCTCGAATTCGCCGAAACATGGTGCGGTTTGTTTTTGCATACTGCCGGGAGGGTCATGACCCTCCCCTACGGGCGGTACGTTAAGCGGAAATTTATCGCCATGCACCCGTAGGGGAGAAAAAAGTTTGAAATTTCCGGAAATTGCTCTTTACAACCGCATAGGTTCATGATAAAATGGGAAAGCTGACCATAAGGTCGGAACATTTTTATGCCCACCGCTCAGATTCGGGACAACGCCGGAGGCAATCCACCGGCCCAATCTTAGCCGTCGGGTAAGTTTTTCGAAAGGTGGAAACTACCATGATTCAGAAGGAAAAGAAGACCCAGGTCATCGCCGAGTACGCGACCCACGAGGGCGACACCGGTTCCCCCGAGGTTCAGATCGCCATCCTCACCGCCCGTATCAACGAGCTGACCGAGCATCTGCGCGTCCACAAGCATGACAACCACAGCCGCCGCGGCCTGCTCATGATGGTCGGTAAGCGCCGCAACCTGCTGGACTACCTGGCCAAGAAGGACATCAACCGCTATCGTGCTGTCATCGCCAAGCTGGGCATCCGTAAGTAAGACAAAAAGGGCGGCCAATGGTCGCCCTTTTTCCAAGCCCCTCGGGAGTTCTTTAGCAGTTGAAAGCACCGCCAAAGCCTTGGCGGCGGTTTCAAGTGCTAAACCTCCCGGAACATCATCTTAATCTTTCAGGAGGTAAACAACATGGTAACACGCAAACAGTACCCCAACCACAGGGTCTTCGAGACCCAAATCGGCAACCGCACCTTCACCGTGGAGACCGGCCGGGTGGCCGAGCTTGCCAACGCCGAGTGCATCTGCCGCTACGGCGACACCGTGGTCCTCACCACCGTCACCTGCTCCCCCGACCCCAAGCCCGGTATCGACTACTTCCCCCTGACCATCGAGTTCGAGGAGCGGATGTACGCCGTGGGCCGCATCCCCGGCTCCTTCAACCGCCGGGAGGGCAAGCCCTCCGAGCGGGGCATCCTGAATTCCCGCATCATCGACCGCCCCATGCGCCCCCTGTTTGACGAGGAGCTGCGCAACGACGTGGTGGTCACCTGCACCGTCCTGGCCAACGACTACGACAACCCCGTGGAAATCGTGGCCTCCCTGGGCGCCTCCATCGCCATCGCCTCCTCCGACGTACCCTGGAACGGCCCCGTAGCCACCACCAACGTGGCCTATGTGGGCGGCGAGTATGTGGTGAACCCCTCCGCCGACCAGCGGGCCGAGGCAGAGTGCTTCGTGTGCATCGCCTCCACCTTCGAGAAGGTGGTCATGATCGAGACCGAGGCCAACGAGGCCCCCGAGCCCATCGTGCTGGAGTGCATCCGCATCGCCCACGAGACCAACATGGAAGTGGTGAAGTTCATCAACACCATCGTGGCCGAGATCGGCAAGCCCAAGTTCACCTTCGAGAAGGCCGCCGTGAACCACGACCTGCTGGACGACCTGTGCGCCTATGGCATGGACCAGATCGAGTACGCCCTGGACACCGACGACAAGAACATCCGGGAGGAGCGGCTCACCAATGCCCGCCGGGATTTCGCCGATAAGTTCGCCGAAAAGTACGAGGACTTCGACATCAACATCGACGTCTGCCTCTACAAGATGCAGAAAAAGGTGGTCAAGAAGTGGCTCCTGGCCGGCAAGCGCGTGGACGGCCGTGGCATGGACGAGATTCGCCCCCTGGACGCGGAGGTGGGTGTGCTGCCCAGAGTTCACGGCTCCGGCCTGTTCTCCCGTGGTCAGACCCAGGTGCTGTCCATCTGCACCCTGAACACCCTGTCCGCCGCCCAGAAGCTGGACACCATCTACCCCGAGGAAACCAAGCGGTATATCCATCATTATAACTTCCCCGCCTTCTCCACCGGCGAGGCCAAGGCCGCCCGTTCCACCTCCCGCCGGGAGATCGGCCACGGCGCGTTGGCGGAAAAGGCACTGCTGCCCGTGATTCCCTCCGTGGAGGAGTTCCCCTACGCCATCCGTGTGGTGTCCGAGGTGCTTAGCTCCAACGGCTCTACCTCCCAGGGCTCCATCTGCGGCTCCACCCTGGCTCTTATGGACGCCGGCGTGCCCATCAAGCGGCCCGTGGCAGGCATCTCCTGCGGCCTCATCTCCGACCAGGAGACCGGCGAGTGGAGAACCTTTACCGACATTCAGGGCGTGGAGGACTTCCACGGCGAGATGGACTTCAAGGTGGCCG